>NZ_AP028030.1 GCF_030296895.1 Helicobacter felistomachi | reverse complement strand
GTGGCTTATGTCTTTCTCACCCTTACCACACGCAACGCCCCCTTGAGTGAGCTACGAGCCTTGTCAGCCCACATGTCAGTGTCGTGGCGGCGGTTTATCCAAACCAAGAGCTTTAGAAAGGCGGTTTTGGGCTATATCCGTGCCATTGAGTTTATAGGCGACAAGACCCCCGATGGTGAATGTCATCTGCATTACCACAGCTTGCTAGTTGTCCCCCCAAGCTACTTCAGTAAGGGCTATATCCCCCAAGCCGAATGGGTAGCAATGTGGCAGAAAGCGTTGAGGATTGATTACAAGCCCATTGTTGACATTAGGGGCATAAGACCTAAGCCTAAGCGAACAGAGAGCCTCACAAGCGTTATAGAGCGCAAGAGCGGTATAAAAGCCACGAACAACCTAGACCCCGCTTTGGTGTCTGCCCTTTGTGAAGTGGTGAAGTATCTTGTCAAGCCCACCAAGATAGCCAAGCTCAACACAGATCAGTTTGAAACCCTTGACACCCAAGCCAAAGGGCTAAGGCAATACAACCTAGGCGGTTTGTTGAAAGAATACGACCCCTTGCCCCCCGATGAACTAGACCCGACTTTGTGGGAGCTCTTAGAACAAGAAATTTACAAATGGAGCGGGCAAGCTTATGGCCTTGAGCGCACAGAAAAGCAATGAGAGAGAGAAATCCTTTACTTCACCTAGCCAAAGCTCACACCTAGCACCTAGCCCCCACGGCGTATGAGTAGCAAATTAACCAAACAAGCTTGCGCCGTGTCCCTTTCAAGGGTGGTTAATTTGCAAACTAGCCGCCCCACTTCGTAGGACATTCGCAAAGCTCATTGCGGAAAGTTTGCCCTACGGGGTTAATGATAATATCATTGCTACTTGAATGATAATATCATTTTCGTTTGAATGATTTTATCATTGCTGTTTGAATGATAGTATCATTACTCAAAATCCCCAAACCCCCCAAAATAGGGCTTTTAGCATTTTTACGGACATCACTCTGTGCTAAGTGAAGTGAAGGTTTTCTCTCTCCTTTGCACTTGCCACGCTCAGTAACCGAACTAAAGCCAAAGACTTTAAAGCGTGGCAAGTAAAACAAACCCACATGAACGCACACGACACGCCCCCAACCTACTGCGTTCTTGAATATCCACTTCTAGGCTTTCTTCCTCTAGGTTTTTGGGCTTGTTCTTTGGCTTCTTGCTCCCTTGCTTCTTGCTCCCGAGCCTCTTGTGCTCTTGCCTCTTGCATTTGGGCTTTGGTGCGTCTAATGCGTTTGGGTTTCTCAAAAAGCGTGTTAAGTTGCTCCTTGATTGCCATGAACTTATGCACTAGGTTCATGACCCCCGCTTGTTCTAACTGAGTTTGGATTTCATGCAATTCTTGCATTTTTGCCATGAGCTCTTGCGAATTTTGGATCTGTTGTGAGTTGTCTTTTTGTGCTTTATTAGCCATTTATTACACCTTTAATAAGATTTAAAAGCACTTAATTATAGGCTTATTGTTTCTTAAAAGTCAATAAATATAGATTAATAGATACTTAGTTATAGTTAATTAAAATTTATTAAAATTATAATAAAATTTAATTAGTATTTATTAGTGCTTATATAAGTTGCTATTAAATCTATAATAAAGTTTATCCTTGCTTGTGTGAAAAAAATCCTCCACTCCACCTAGCTAAAAAGTCGTTTGATGAGAGCCAAAAAATGGGGTCAAAAAATGGGGGTTTTTGGGGGGTTTTCATATTCACTTGATACATAGGCAACAACTTTGATTTTTTGTCTTGGGTTTTTAGGGGCTTGTAACGCCCTTGTGTAGGGGGTTTCTGTGGGTTTTAAGGT
>NZ_AP028029.1 GCF_030296895.1 Helicobacter felistomachi | reverse complement strand
ATTTTGCTGTCATTGTGTGTTTGATTTGTGTGTAGTGTTTGTGTTGCTTGTTCGGCAGCATAAGCTCCACTCAAGCAAAGTATACTTATTAGTGTAACTCCTCGAATATTCTTAAGTAAATTTGTCATTTTATTTCTCCCTAAAAATAAAAAGTAAAAGCCGAATTATACTAAAAAAATCTTCCACTCCCCTTTGCATTTGCCACGCCTTGTAAGACCAATCCCATAAAGTCGTTTGCGTGATGGCGTGGCAAATTCCGCGAAGCATAGCGAAGCGGTAGCCCCCATGAACGCACAAGCAAAAATAAAATAAATAATTAATTCAAAAATAATTAATTTACAGAAAATAATTAATTATTTAATTATTTATTTATTTTCTTGTCTTGTTTGTAAGGGCGTTTTGTGTTATCTACCTACTTAGACAGCCACAAGCTTAAAAACCCCAAACCCCAAAGATTACTGAAAAATAATTAATTAATTAAATAATTAATTTACCAAAAATAATTAATTTATGATATAATTATTTTTGCCTCACAAAAACCACGGAAAAGGACAGGAAACGATGCTTGAGTTTAACAGCATTGCCGACATAGGCAGATATTACGATGAGTTGCAAAAAATCAAAACCGCAATGAAAAAGGCAGGTTTGCTAGAGCAATACGAGAGAGCTTTAGAGATCGAGAAAGCCTTTGAAACGATGCTCTCCAAGACCCCCAAACCCACAGACCCCCAAAAACGACCCGTAGGACGCCCTAGAAAGCACGACCCCCTAGAAACGACCCAAACCCCTACCCCACCCCAAGATGAAGCCCTAAAGCCCTCTAACAAGCCAAAAACCCACAAAAAGACCAAAGGGCAAGACGACAAGCCTACAGACCAAGAGAATACCTAACCTCCCCTTATACTAAGCACGCCTGCCAAACCACCGCCCTAAAGCCAGAGCCGTGATGGCGTGCTTAGTAACCCTAGCCCACATGAACGCACACGACACGCCCCCTAAACCGAACAACCGAGAAAACCGCCCTTTTGCCAAACCCACAAACAACCTTAGCCACTTCAAAGCCCTCTTAAAACCGCCCTAAAACTGACCGCTCCCTTTTGCCAAACCCACAAACAGAAACACACACTTAGAAACCCTCTCTTAAACCGCTCTAAAACCGATGGCTTTGTTTTGCCAAAAAACGGACTGAAACCTTAAGCCAAAAAGACCTTTTTTTATTTAAGAAAAGTGGGGGTTTTTGGGGCTTTCTATTTAACTTGATACTATAGGCAACAATTGCAGTATTTGGTTATGAGTTTTCTAGTGGCTTCTAAGTCCGTTGTGTGGGGAGTTTCTAGGGGGTTTTGTTGATTTAAGGATTATCTCAATCTCAAAGGGCTATCATTGTAAGCGACTAAACTTAAAAAAAGACAGCCGAGTGGGTAATTTACAGATAGAAACCTTAAAGTCTTATGAAGCCCATAAAGACCAAGTCCAAGAGTTTAGCCTACCCGACTTGTATTACCCCAATTTTGCTACAGCCCAGCCCGATGTGGCGACCCGCCATTTTAGCAAAGAGTGGCGTAAAGCCGACCGCTGTGCCGAGTGTGGCGACCTCTTAGCCTTTGACAAATACCGCAACCGAGAAAATGGCGACCTAGCCCGAGTTTTAGCGTGGGGTTTGTTTTGCAAGGTAAAATGGTGTCCCATGTGTGCTTGGAGAAAATGCCGAAAAATCTTAGGCGAGCTTTTGAGTGTGTTTCAACAGATCGAGCAAGACCATAAAGTCGCCTATGTCTTTCTAACCCTCACAACCCGTAATGCCCCCTTGAGTGAGTTACGAGCTTTGTCAGCCCACATGTCTAAGTCGTGGCATAGATTAGCGAACACCAAAGCGTGGCAAAAGTCCGTGCGTGGCTATATCCGTGCCATTGAATACATAGGCGACAAGACCCCCGATGGCGAGTGCCACTTGCATTACCACAGCGTGCTAGTCGTGCCACGCTCATACTTTCAAGGTGGGGTTTATATTCCACAAGCCCAATGGTGCGATATGTGGCAAAAAGCCCTTAGAGTGGATTATAAGCCCGTTGTTGATATTCGGGGTGTAAGACCTAAGCCCAATGCAAACTTACAGCCTACGAGCCTTAAAACGCAAGCAAACGCTATAAACCCCGCCTTGCTCTCAGCCCTTAAAGAGTGCGTGAAGTATATTGCCAAAGCAACCAAAGTAGCCAAGCTTGACAGAGATCAGTTTGCGACTCTAGACACTCAAGCCAAGGGATTACGCCAATACAACCTAGGCGGACTACTCAAAGAATACGACCCATTGCCCCCCGATGAGCTTGACCCTAGCGTTTGGGAGTTGTTAGAGCGAGAATACTACAAGTGGAGCGGACAAGCCTACAGCCTTGATAGAACAGAGAAGCGATGAGTGAAAAAAAACTTTACTTCACCTAAGCCCCTACGGCGTATGAGTAGCGAATTAACCAAACAAGCTTGCGCCGTGTCCTTTTCAAGGGTAGTTAATTTGCAAACTAACCAACCCCACAAGGGGGACACTCCGCAAGCTTTCGTTTTGGTTAGTTTGCCTTACGGGGTTTTTGTTGTTCTGGTTCTTAGTCATCACAGCTGTGTTTGCAATGGTGTTTATGGTGTTCGTTGCTGTGATTGTCATATTCATCATCATCGTGTTCATCATCCCACTCATCATCGTGTTTATTGTGGTGTTCATTTTCAGTTTGATGATTTTTAGTGGTGTCTTTGATTTTGCTGTCATTGTGTGTTTGATTTGTGTGTAGTGTTTGTGTTGCTTGTTCGGCAGCATAAGCTCCACTCAAGCAAAGTAGGCCTATTAGTGTAACTCCTCGAATATTCTTAAGTAAATTTGTCATTTTATTTCTCCCTAAAAATAAAAAGTAAAAGCCGAATTATACTAAAAAAATCTTCCACTCCCCTTTGCATTTGCCACGCCTTGTAAGACCAATCCCATAAAGTCGTTTGCGTGATGGCGTGGCAAATTCCGCGAAGCATAGCGAAGCGGTAGCCCCCATGAACGCACAAGCAAAAATAAAATAAATAATTAATTCAAAAATAATTAATTTACAGAAAATAATTAATTATTTAATTATTTATTTATTTTCTTGTCTTGTTTGTAAGGGCGTTTTGTGTTATCTACCTACTTAGACAGCCACAAGCTTAAAAACCCCAAACCCCAAAGATTACTGAAAAATAATTAATTAATTAAATAATTAATTTACCAAAAATAATTAATTTATGATATAATTATTTTTGCCTCACAAAAACCACGGAAAAGGACAGGAAACGATGCTTGAGTTTAACAGCATTGCCGACATAGGCAGATATTACGATGAGTTGCAAAAAATCAAAACCGCAATGAAAAAGGCAGGTTTGCTAGAGCAATACGAGAGATTTAGAGATCGAGAAAGCCTTTGAAACGATGCTCTCCAAGACCCCCAAACCCACAGACCCCCAAAAACGACCCGTAGGACGCCCTAGAAAGCACGACCCCCTAGAAACGACCCAAACCCCTACCCCACCCCAAGATGAAGCCCTAAAGCCCTCTAACAAGCCAAAAACCCACAAAAAGACCAAAGGGCAAGACGACAAGCCTACAGACCAAGAGAATACCTAACCTCCCCTTATACTAAGCACGCCTGCCAAACCACCGCCCTAAAGCCAGAGCCGTGATGGCGTGCTTAGTAACCCTAGCCCACATGAACGCACACGACACGCCCCCTAAACCGAACAACCGAGAAAACCGCCCTTTTGCCAAACCCACAAACAACCTTAGCCACTTCAAAGCCCTCTTAAAACCGCCCTAAAACTGACCGCTCCCTTTTGCCAAACCCACAAACAGAAACACACACTTAGAAACCCTCTCTTAAACCGCTCTAAAACCGATGGCTTTGTTTTGCCAAAAAACGGACTGAAACCTTAAGCCAAAAAGACCTTTTTTTATTTAAGAAAAGTGGGGGTTTTTGGGGCTTTCTATTTAACTTGATACTATAGGCAACAATTGCAGTATTTGGTTATGAGTTTTCTAGTGGCTTCTAAGTCCGTTGTGTGGGGAGTTTCTAGGGGGTTTTGTTGATTTAAGGATTATCTCAATCTCAAAGGGCTATCATTGTAAGCGACTAAACTTAAAACAAAGACAGCCGAGTGGGTAATTTACAGATAGAAACCTTAAAGTCTTATGAAGCCCATAAAGACCAAGTCCAAGAGTTTAGCCTACCCGACTTGTATTACCCCAATTTTGCTACAGCCCAGCCCGATGTGGCGACCCGCCATTTTAGCAAAGAGTGGCGTAAAGCCGACCGCTGTGCCGAGTGTGGCGACCTCTTAGCCTTTGACAAATACCGCAACCGAGAAAATGGCGACCTAGCCCGAGTTTTAGCGTGGGGTTTGTTTTGCAAGGTAAAATGGTGTCCCATGTGTGCTTGGAGAAAATGCCGAAAAATCTTAGGCGAGCTTTTGAGTGTGTTTCAACAGATCGAGCAAGACCATAAAGTCGCCTATGTCTTTCTAACCCTCACAACCCGTAATGCCCCCTTGAGTGAGTTACGAGCTTTGTCAGCCCACATGTCTAAGTCGTGGCATAGATTAGCGAACACCAAAGCGTGGCAAAAGTCCGTGCGTGGCTATATCCGTGCCATTGAATACATAGGCGACAAGACCCCCGATGGCGAGTGCCACTTGCATTACCACAGCGTGCTAGTCGTGCCACGCTCATACTTTCAAGGTGGGGTTTATATTCCACAAGCCCAATGGTGCGATATGTGGCAAAAAGCCCTTAGAGTGGATTATAAGCC
>NZ_AP028028.1 GCF_030296895.1 Helicobacter felistomachi | reverse complement strand
TGTAGAGATGAGATGAGGGAGAGAGAGAAATCCTTTGCTTCACCTAGTCAAAAAAGGCGCACCTAGTACCTAGCATTAAAAAGCCCCCACGGCGTTTGAGTGGCAAATTACAAGGGAGCTTGCGACCGACCCTTGAGCGTAGCGAGTAGGGGTGTAATTTGCGCAAATTACACCCCTTACACTTCGTTTAGGGACGCTCGCAAAGCTCGCTGTGTAATTTGCCCTTGCAGGGGGCTTAAAGGCGTTTATGCGCTTTGGAGCGCATTAGGGCTAAAGGCATAGCTAGGTATTGATTAAAGGGCTTGTATGCGTCTATGGCGGTGTTAGGCTAATAAAAACGCTATTGCATGGTAAAATCATTTTGCCTTTGAAAATAACAATAGGAGCTGATATGGCAAAGAAACTAGCATCTGTGATGAATAGGCGTGAGATTTTAGCAAGAGTGGGGCATTTAGACAAAGCCATTGTAAAGAATGAAAACGAGCAGAAGGCACTTAAAGGCAAATTGCGAAAACTCGTTGAATCACACGATGACTTAATCAAAGAACTTGAATACACTATAGGCTTTCTAAAAAGCCCACAAGACAAGCTTGCCCCACAACAGAAGTCTACACAGCAAGCAAACCCTACGCAAGGTAAGTAGTGGGATCTATCGCGTCCATCAACTTTGAAAAGACTAGGAATGACGCGCAGTTGTTTCACAACGACCGCACAAACCCCCCTAACTATCTTTTGCCCGTAGATAGACGCATAGGCTTTGAAGTCAATAGAAGTGGTGTAGAGGCACGCGCGTTAAGACAGCAGATAATAGACGAAGCCTTCACCGCCTATGTGGCTCGTGTCAAGCAAAAGGTGCAAGCAAAGAATTATTTACAAAGTGCCGTCATCAATCTTACACCCCATCACACCATGCAAGATGTAGAAAGGGTAGTCAAGCACTTTGAAATTAAATATGGCTTTCAATGCTACCAAATTGCTATTCATAGAGACGAGGGGCATATAGACGAGCAAGGCAACACACAGATCAATCACCATGCCCATTTAGAATTTGTTACGCTGGACAAACACACGGGCAAAAACAATTTTAAACGGGTATCGCCTTTTATCATGTCTTGCATGCAGACTGAAGTCGCTCAAATATTAGGCATGCAAAGAGGCGAGCGCAAGAATGACTATTTTAACGAGCAAGGCGAGCTAGTCAAAGGCACTGGACGCAAACGCATTAAGCCAAGAGCCTATGCAGAACTTATGGAAAAAGCCAAATATAAATACAAAAAGGATTTAACCACTATCACAAACCCCCTATTCTCGCTTATCAATCTTTTTGCCATTGATCTTAACAAAATAAAAAGAGAGAAAAGCACTAACGGAGTTTCTTTTATTGAAAGGGCAAAACTTCATGTTGAGGGAATTATAGAAGCCGTTACAAGTAAAGCCCAAACTTTAGAGCAGGACAAGCAAGAAGCAGAAGGCTTGCTTGCTGATCTAATCAATGTCAATTTACCCGAGGATAAAAGACTAACAGCAAAGCAAGCTAAGCCCATTGTAGAAAGTTTTCGTAAGCTGATGAAAGAACACAATGCAAGCTTTGACGAGTTGAAGTATTTTATCCAAGAGGACTATATCGCATTAGGTGAGCTAAAGAAAGGCGGCATGACGCTTAAGCAACTCAAAGAGAGCTTTGCTAATCTTGAGCGCAATGCTAGAGAGCGTTATAAGAAATTACAAGCCAAGAATGCCACGCAGATCAAAGGGCTTAGAAGTAAAGTATCTAACCTTGAAAATGCTATTGCCGATCGAAACACCACCATTGACACCCTTAAAGGCAATTTAAACAAACGAAATAAAGCGATCCAAGAACTTAACGGCGAGATAACAAGACTTGAAGACTTGTATGAAACCTATAAAGATGGTGTGGAATGGCGCGATAAAAAGATAAAGAGGCTTGAAGCAACAAATAGCGAGCAAGCGCAAAGCATTACAGACCTACAAAACTCCAAACCTAAAGAAGTCTATATCACAGACAACACCGCCCTTGAGAATGCGAAACGTGAATATAAGCAGGCCATCGCCGATCTAATAGAGAATCTAAAGCCCGACCTTACAGAGGCTCAAGAGGTGCTGAAAGAAGTTGAAGACAATCTAGCAGCCTTTGACAATCAAAATGCGCAATATATCCAAAACTTGTTAGATCGCATTACAGAGCTAGAAAAAGCCCCACAAACGCAAGAAGTGCCAAGGCAAGAGGATAATGCCCCGAATCCCTTGCAAGAGCCGTATGACAAGCTAAACGAGCAATACGAGGCATTAAAGCTAGAAAATGCGCGCATCGCCCAAGAGCTTACAAACCTAAAAGACAATTTGCCCATATTGCAAGGGATCGGCGATGATCTTGCTAATGCGATAAAAGGCATAATCCTTTTAGCAGAACAAAATCCACAAGAGGCTATTAACGCCATAAACTACATTTTGAGCACCGCTGAGGAACAGAGTGAATATGTTAAAGCAGCAATAGCCCTAGAAGCCATGAATGACAAAGAAAACGACAAAGGCACGCATAAATAGCACTTGCGTTTTAACATACGCCATAAGTGCTATAAATAGTTTCACAATACAGACCTTTAAGCGCAAATTATAGTATCCATTTAACGGCGTTTAAACGATAATACGCATTGGGTTAAATGCAATTCTAAAACATTGATAATTGTTTTGAAAACATAGGGGATTAATGCAAGGCGGACACACCTTGCCAACGAACAAAAGCTAAAGACTTAAAGCCGACAATTATATCTAACAAAGGTAAATGAAAACCTTAAGCGTTAAAAATAATTAAATATCTAAAATAATTATTTAATAAATTAATTATTATTTATTTAATTAATTAATTTTTGTAATTAATTTTAGCCCGCATGTCTAAGATGACCCCTAAGAGATCATGCGGTGATAAAAAAAAGAGTGTAGTTGAAAACATAGAGCCACAGATCAAAAAGAGGGACAACGGAGCGAAAAACATTGAACGGAGATAGAACCCCATAGGGCGATCACTTTACTTGTACCCTATTAAGAAACTTCTACCTCCAAAACAGCTCGCAAACTCCCTACACAGCGCAAAACGCACTTTTTTTTATTGTCGTTTTTTGCACAAAATCCCTAGCCATTTTTGCCCCCAAACCCCCGCCTTGATCTGTGAGCTTTGCTAGGTAGAGCAAAGGGTTTCTTTTTCTCTATTGCCCCCCGCCCCCTTGTGTGGATCAAGGCGATGAGAGAGAGAGAGGGGGGGGGGAAAATCCTTTATTGCCCCTAGCCCCGATCCACACACCTAGCCCAAATGCCCGCCCCGCTATCTTTGCGTGTGTCTGTATCTGTGTGGGCTATGGGCGATGAGGGGAGGGGAGAGAGAAATCCTTTACTTCACCTAGTCTAAAATACGCACCTAGCCCAAAAGACATGTTTTGGTGCAAGGGCTTTCTACTCAAGGGCTTTCTACTTTAAGCACCTAGCACCTAGCACCTAGTCTATTGAGCGCATGATTCAATAAGAGATGAGATTTTTTATAAACAAAATGCGAATTAGCCTAAAACTTGCTAGGCTTAGGCTATGGAGTTGTTTATGCTGTTTTTCTGTGATTTAATCAGCTTTAAAGCTAGAGAGTGGTAGCGTGCTAGTCGATGAAAACATACCAAGCTACCAAGAACAAAGCCTACAAAACAAAACCCAAAAAAGAGCTTAAACCTATTGCCGTGAAAGGCGGGGCGTTACTCAAACGCGCCAAAATGCTAGGCTACAAGCGTTATAGCCGTATGCAAGAAAAGCTAGGCTATGTGGGGGGCGTGCTAGACATGGTAGATAGTGGCACGATCCCTTTTGAGGCTCTTGAGCGTGAGGATAAAGAGCTTGTAGAGGCGCATCTTGGCAAAATCAGCCCAAAAGCGTTTTTAAAGCGGGCGGATTATGCGAACATTTGCCACGCCGACCTACACGCCACAAAGCACCTAGAATACGACATAAACGGCGAGATAGAGCGGGTGCTCGTGCATGCCAAAAAATGCAAAGACCGCCTTTGTGTAGTGTGTAACGCCTTACGGGCGGGCGTGAATACGAACGCCATTGCCGATTATCTCATACAGCAAAAAATCGCCTCTGATCCAAATGTCCGCCTTGTCATGCTGACCTTCACCATTGAAAATCCCAAAATCACGGAGTGTAGAAATGCGATTAATGTCATGCATAGAGCGTTTAATTACTTGGTTACGACCGAAAAGAACGGGCTTAAAGACCGCTTCGCGCCCCCCGATAAAGGCGGCTACTTTAGAGGCACGGAAGTTTTGGGGACAAAAACCGATGTGGCTAAAGGCTTATCGCACCCGCATATCCATGTGTTACTTTTGGTGTATTGGGATTATTACAGCGACAAGACCGCTAACCGCTATATTGACATGCGGGACAAAGCGCATGAACTCTCTAAGATGTGGCAGCGGGCGTTATCGCTCAAGCGTAATTGCAAAGTCAAAGACTATGCTACGGGCAAACCCATTGAGGTTAATCTCAAAGGGCAAATCGTGGATATGCGGATTGTCTATGACGGGCGCAAATTTGCAAACGCAGACAGCAGACTTATACGCTCTGCTCTCTATGCCCCCATTTACGAGATCAACAAGGGCATCACCGCTTTGCCCGAACACACAGAGCGCAGAGAAAAGAGAGAAAAAGAGGCTCTTAAAGACGCTTTGCAATACCCTACGCTTGTAGCAAGCCCCGAACAGATGAGAAAGATGTCCTATCTGTATTTTTTGCAATTTAGCGAGCAGATCAAGGGGCTAAAACTATGGGGGGCGGGCGGTGTCTTTGCAAATATCAAGGGCGATAAGCCCAAAGTCATTGACGATCCCGTAAGCCTAGAGGCGCATAAGCCAAACAACGCAAGAATGGATACTTACGAAAGCGTGGAGGAAATCAGCGCAAAGAAAAGTGTCGCTTGTTTTACCGACTGCATAGGGCGTTGCGATAACTATGCTGCGGGTGAGGAATACCCGATTTTGGCAAGAATCCACAAAAAAGAGCTAGACAAAAGGATACAAGAACGCCTAGTAAGTGAAGTGTGTAAGCCCGCTTTTGCGGCAATAAGAAACGAGGGCGGGGTTTTGCCACAAGTGCAAGACCCCATAGAGCGACGGCACAAAATCATACTTGCCATGTTGCACGAGTGGCACGCAGATAACCGCAATAATGCGGAGGTAAAAGAAAGCGGGTGGATAGGCGCACAATTACGCAAGGCTTTTGTCTATGACCGCATAAACGAGCGATACGCATTTACGGAGGGCGTGTCAAGCATGTATAGCTATCTCAATGCCCGCATTGAGGATATAGAGGCAGAGCTCACGGGTGTAAGCAAGGAAAAGCTAAAGAAAATGAGCGCAGACAAGCGTAGCCTTTTGCGTTACGAGGTATTGCGTGAATGAGAGAGAAATCCTTTGCTTCACCTAGCACATAGAACACATAAAGGGGAACGACAATGAGTGAAAAATTTAGTATCAGCGTTTCAAAGCCTAGTAATTTTCATGCGCTGGATCATTGGAGTGTTGTTGAGTTTAAAACATGGACGAATATAACAACGGGGGCAATCAAATACGATGTGTCCGTAGCGGTTTTTAGCGACACATACACCACAAAGCACCAAAGGGGCGGGGAAAATGTTATAGGCTTGCACCCGTTTTTGTTTTACGATGTGGATAACGACAAGGACGGCAAGAAAAAGCCCCTAAGCATTAAAGAGGCGTGCGATCTCTTTGCCCGCCATAAAATCGCTTTTGCGATCGTGCCCTCCCGCAATTACATGAAAATCAAAGAGAGCGACCCCCGCCCAAATGTTGAGCGGTTTAGAATCATCGTGCCTTTGGATCAAAGACCGCCCGTTGAGCTTGTCAAGGATAAAGAGTTGTATCGTAGGTTTCAAGGGCTGTTCGCCCAAAAGCTAGGCATTTTGGATTATACCGATGACGCTCCCCTTAGAGATATGGCACGCTATTATGCCAAGCACGAAACGCCTCCGCTCATGTCGCCGATCATCGTGCAAGGGCGTTTTGCAAGAGTGGATAAAATCTTTGTAATGGCGCAGCAAGAGCTTACAAGAGAACACCAAGAAAAAGAGGCGCAGCTTGCAAAGAGAAAACATTTAGCCGAGCAAAGAGCGCAAAGGCAGCCGCAAAGACAAACGCAAAATATCTCAATGGGACATGCAAGCATTGTAACCGCAGATGCAGAGGCAATCAATGCAATCCCCATTGCCGATCTAATCAAAATCTTTGAGGGGGAGGCGCAAGAATACACGGAGGGCAAATACAATATGCTAAAAACCGCCACGGCTAAATACTCAATCACCGATGACAATGTCGCCTATGATTTTAAAAGCTCAACGGGTTATGGCGTGTATGCTTATCTCTCTATGCAATTAGGCACGCCTATATGGAACAACATTGCCCGCAAACTAGGCGAAGTTATGGGGTATAGCTTTCTCATACAAGACCCCGCTTTTGGCAATGTGCTAAAAAACGCCATAGATACAGCCAAGAGCCGACAAGAGGTAGAACAGAAACTAAAGGCGTATTATGGCGTGCGTTATGTGCGTTTTGAAAACAACTTTATCAAAGTTGCCGACCAAACGCTAGACTATCCAAACGCCCAAGACAAA
>NZ_AP028027.1 GCF_030296895.1 Helicobacter felistomachi | reverse complement strand
TACCTAGACGGGATACTAAGTCCCCTAACTCACGGGCTGACATGCCATCCAAAGGCTTTGGTGTCTTTTTACCTGCTGAAACTTTAGCGGGCGGTGTGGGCTGTTTAGTGGGTATCACAGAATATTCACCAGTGGGCTGTGTTTCACTATTAGGCTGTGGATTGCTCTTTGCTGTCATGTTAATCCTTCATGTTAAAATGCCCTATTATACCAAGTCTTTAAGCCCCTACGGCGTTTGAGTAGCAAATTATCAAGCGAACTTGTGAGCGCACCCTTTAGGGTTGATAATTTGCAAACTATCACCCTTGAAAAGGGACACTTCGCAAGCTCGTTTGATAGTTTGCCCTGCGGGGCTTTAAGGCGGGCTATTAGAATTTGAAACCCTATCAACTCTTAAAACCTTATCAAGCAATACCCTTGAAACACTATCAACAAATGTTGTTTTTAAACGGGGGACTGACACAGATAACGACCCCAACAATGAAAGTATTCCAACTCCAAGTGAATAGCCACCCTCCTTTGTGTCTTCCACTTCACAAGTTGAATAGTGTTGAGCTTCAATATCACAAGCATAATCCAGCACACAATCAAAGAGGTAAGGACTTACCATATCAAAGTAAGGCTTGAAGTGCATGCACACATCAAAAGGCAACTTGAATGCGGGCTTTTTATCTGCACTCTTACGCTTGTAATTATCTAACACCCAATGCGCTACGCGGTCATCTTTATTCTTGCGCTTATAGCCCAGTAATCTTTCTATCTCAACTTCTTTATACCCTTTTGCTTTAAGTTGGACGGCAATGTAAGCCCGCACATCATCAATAGGATTGTCAGAGCCCTTATAAAGAGACATGACAGACAAAGAGAACATGTAGTGCCAGCACTCTTTAAACCCAGCAAGTGAAAAATTTTTAGTAGCAAAGGGCTTATCTAACTCATCTTTTCTTTTAGCTTTTCTTTTCATAGAAGCCTCATAACGCCCATAAGCCATTAGAAAACTCTTAGCCTCATCAACACTCTTATAAGGCACACTTTCAAAACGGGGGATATTCTTTATATCCAAGCCGCCATAACACAGATCATCAAAGCCTTTTAAAATCATCTTGCGCTTAAAATCTGTCTCAACATTTAAATGCTTAAACTCAACCCTTGTGATTAAATCTTTGCCCTTGTCATAGACATCTTTAACGCTAGTAAAATTCTTTTGCGTGTTAAGCCCGCCATGTAAAAAAATGGATTCTAGGCAATACTCCAAAGCTTTATCAATGTCATTCTTGCATTCAGCAGGCAATTTAATACCCCCCTTAGCAAGATAGCGTTTAGATGACTCAATGGCCTCAAACTCACCCATAAGCAACAAGCGAGTTCTTAGAAACAAAGTAAAGGGCACATTAGAATCACATTGAAAGTGTTTGAGCTCTAAAAGATTCAAATTAGGGTTACCCATAACCTTTTTAAACCGCCCAAAGACAAACTTCACCATAGGCAACTCTAAAATTTCGGGCATGTATTCATCAATGCGTCTATCACATGTGAATCCATCAGTAGTGTAGCTATGGACGACAACACCCTTACTCACAAGAAAGTTAATCACTTCAGCCAACATAATCCTAGCACGAGCAGTAATAGCGGCGGCTATCACGGGATTAGTAATGCTAGACTTGCTAACGCTACTATTAACGCCCTGACCGAACTTGCCATAAAGACTATTAGTGTGGAGCTTTAGCAACTCTTGCTTATGGTTATAGTCAATCCATTCAGCCGAGCCCTCATCATGTTGATCTCTTAAGCCCTTAAACTCATTACGCTTTTCAATCATCCCCCTAACAAAATCATTGAGCGCACCAGCCTTCACAGAATCATCATAGGGCTTGAAATAGCGGGCGTAACTGACGCTGTAACTCTTAAACAGCTTGTTCTTTAGGCAGTAGGTAAGGGTGTTTAAATCAATGGTAACATTTTTGAAGGACATAGCATTGATAAGCCCGCGGTCATCTTTGACACTCACATAAGGGATTGTAACCCCCGGCTTAAACTCACCCGTAACCTCAGCCACACCCAACATGTCATAACTGAGCTCATCAATGTTTCTAACACGCTTTTTAGATGTAACCTTTAGCTCCTCAACATCTTCCCAAAAATCACACAAAAGCAGACTAGACATCATCATGCCATAGCAATTCACAAAGTCATAGTCATACACAGCCTTATAGTGCAACCCCCCATTAAGCACACCATTTAACCCCCCCAAATAAGCCGCCTTATCCATAGCATAAAGAACGATATTGACAGAATTGCCTTGACTTAGTCTAATATCCTTATAAACCCCCTTATACTTCTTATCACTCTTGAGAAATTGTCTAAAGGCTTTAGCGGACACATCACTAGCAGTGATACCAGCCACAGGCAAGCGATAGACTTCACTATTAAAGTCCTTAACCCCGCCAAAGGCTTTAGCTGTAACATAGGCATCGTTTATGGCATAGTCAAGCGCACGCCCCCATTCTCTTTGCATAAACCCCTCAAAATCAGCCATATCCGCTTCAGCAACCTCAATCTTAGGCACGCCCACTAAACCCCCCACTTTAGCCAAGCTAGCACCGCCATAAAGCAAGTAGGTATCACTAAAGCAAGCCTTGATATAGTGCTTATTCCTATCACCCCAACCCCGCAACTTGCAAGGCAACAAGATGTGATTAAATCCCCTATCAAAAAGCGTAATAGGACACTTGCGGATGATCTTAAAGTCCTTGCCAAACAGCTTTTTAAACCCACTATCCCAAGTAGAATATTCAGCCATCCCAAAATGACACACAAAGCGCACTTCTAGGTTAGCCAACATAATGGTCTTACTAACCCTATCCTCACTATGCAAGAGCCGTTTAACGCGCTTAAAACGCAAATCTAAAACACTCTCTAAAGGCGGTAACACAAGCTCAAGCAAATCATTAGGGCTAAGACGCGCTTTTTTCTTATGAACGAACACAAACCCCACATCAAGCTCAAGAATCCAAATCTGACTCAGCAAGATCATATTGCGCTCAGAATCAACAGCCGTATATTCAGTGTCATAACCCAAAGTGAGCTTACGCAAAGGAGTAGCTAAACCCAACGAATCAACACACTTCAAAACAAGAGAATCCACACGCTCAAAAAGGGCGGATTTTTTCAATGGCGGAGTGTGGCGTAGTTTGGGAGTGTCCCTACTTATAATTTTTACGCCATTTTTTTTAAGCCCTTGTAGTGCCGTGCTGGACGGGGTTTGTTGTGTTGGTGTTGAAGTGGTGTCAGTCCTACAATGTGAAAAAGTAGGACGCTGGTGGGTGATTAGATAGGCTTCTTTGACCCCTTTCATTTTGGTGTTTTTGTAGCTAGAAAAATTGCGTTCTTGGTAGGCGTTGAGGATGTGAGTGATGTCGGTTTTTTCAAATTGTTCTTGGTAGGATTTGTTGTTTTTAAGTAAAGTCGTGGTAATGTCTTTGGACATGTGAGTTTTCCTTTGATTGGTTTTTTATAAATGTTTTGGTCATTGGTTAGCTCCTGTATGGTCGTTTTGTGGGCTTAGTAACTTGGTCGTTGGCTAAGCCCATTCTTTCTAGCTTTCCTCTCCTTTCTCATCTCCCTCCTCATAATCCTCAAGCTCTATTGTATCGTTTTCTTGCTCGGTTGTCTTTTTCTGGTTGGGG
Source organism: Helicobacter felistomachi (assembly GCF_030296895.1). Lineage (GTDB taxonomy): Bacteria > Campylobacterota > Campylobacteria > Campylobacterales > Helicobacteraceae > Helicobacter > Helicobacter felistomachi. The sequence goes on along the minus strand of NZ_AP028027.1, from coordinate 3,481 downwards.
GTATAAAGGTTTCTAAACTGCTCTGTATTTAGCTCGCCAAACTTCTTGGTGATTTTGCAAAGTGTTTCAAGGTCGTTGAGTGTTTGGGCACTTAGTTTGATGTAGATGGGCTTGGTTTTGGGTAAAAGGTTTTTGGCTTCCTCCTTGCTTGTGGCTCTTGTGCTACGAAATTCTATGGTGTTCTCTTTCCCTTTGGCTAGTCGCGCGGCTATGAATGGTCTGCTGTCTTCGCCTTTTTCTCTGCCTCTTATGATGTCTGCTTTCTCTTTGTTCCCTTTCAAAAGCCACTTTCCAAATTTTTCAAGGCTGGTGGCTATGGTGTTGTTCCCATCGTTAAAGCCGTTCCAAATGTCTGTGTAGTCCCCGCCTCCAAAACTGATTGCATTTACATTGACTTGTGCTTCTTGTGTCTTTTCTGTTTTCTTATTTGCCATTGTCGTCCTTTGCGTTGATGTATTTTTCAAGCTCTGATCGTGGGTAGTAATAACGCCCATTGACTTTAACCGCTTTTGGGGGTTTGCCTATGACACGCCAGTGGTAGAGTGTGCGTATATGCACTTTTAAGATGTCTGCTACCTCCCGTGCCTTTAGTAGTTCGTCTGTCATGTTTGTTATTCTCCTTTGATTTTGGCTTGCGATATGTATTATAATGTAATTTTATGTAATTTGTCAAGTGTTTTCAGATCGTAATTGTTAAACTTCTCGCTGTTTGCACTTTAACCCTTGTTTTAAGATATTTCTATGGTTGAAGTTAGGCGACCCTTTAAGTATGATTTATAAGAAACATAAGACGGGCGTTAAAGGTTACATCCCCAAAGGCTTCTTAGGCGTGGTGTCCTGTATAGGCTGTGGGCTTTTCTGTGGCTCTGTGGGTTTAGGCGTGTCCTTGCTCTTGCTGGGTGTGGGGGTGTTGGTTTTGAGCTGTTTGGCTTGCTCTTGCGCTCTTTGTTTCACCCGTTTTTCTACCTTGCTCCGTGCATACCAACCTTTTGCGTGTTGTTGTCTTTTCTCTTTATGCGTGTCTCTAAGCTTTTGTCTGTTTAGGCTAGCAATGTAATCCATAGTTTCGCGCATAAGCCCCCAGTCGTCTTTAAAAGCCACAACATCTATCTGCGGTAAATCTTTGCCTAAGAAGTCATAAAGGCGGATATTCAGTCCCTCAAGGCGTGGCTTAAACCATACGGGGGCTATCGTGGCTTGAAAAGCTTCGTATGATGTTGGGGGGTATCTAAAATCTGTTTTGTCTTTTGCTTCTTTCCAGTAGATGAATTTGTCATGGTCATAGCACTGCATGATCGTGTCTGTTAAATCCGTTTCACCATCCACGACTAGTCCATGCTCGTCTTTTTCATCATCCCTTTCTACAATCTCCAGCCCGCTTTTCCAGCCCACTCCTCTTACTACATTGTTTCCGCTTGCAAACTCCAGTAGCTTGGGGTAATAGCGTTTAATGGTTTCTAGTAGCAAAGCTTCGTAATCGGGTTTTTTGCTGTTTGTTCCCCCTATCCATTCGTATAAGCTATATTTCCATTCGGGCTCTTTCAAAGCAAAATAGCAAATGTGTTTCCCCACTAAAAAGCCCACAATGGGGTATCCGTGATTTACGGCATTTGCAAAAAACCACTCATAGTTATTGCTGTTTTTAAGTCTGCTGTTTGCATAGACATTCACCACATACTGGCTTCCTCTAAGTGCCTCAATCTCTTTTTCTAAACTGCTAGCCTTTTGCTCTGCCTCTTGCTTTTGGGCTGTAAGCTCCGTGATCTGCTTATCCTTCAGCGCGCTAGCGGTTTTCAACTCCTCAACTGCTTTGGCGTGGGCGGTCTCTAGGTTAGCATTGGCGGTTTTAAGTGTGGTGATTTCTTGTTTCACCTTATCAAGCTCTTTAGAGTGCTCTTGTTTCAAGTTGGCAACTGCCTTAGTGTGCTCTGTGTTTTTGGCTTCTAAAGCTTCAATGTGCTTCTGTTTGAGCTCTTGCACGGCTTCAGGGCTTAGATAGTCTTTGTATTGCTCTTGTAAGGCTTTATAAGCTTCATTGCGCTCTTTAGCCTCTTGCTCTAGGGCAACAATGCGCTTCTTTAGATCACCAATGGTTAAGCCCTCTTTCTTTAACGCTAGCAATGCCTTGTAATCCTCTTGTGTAAAGATTTTGTATTCACCTTGTGTAAAGATTTCGTATTCACCTAAGCGCTGGTTAATGTCTTTCCATTGCAGCCTTACATTCTCAATCAAGGGCTTCATCTCTTTAATGGTGAGCTTCTTGTCATGTGGTGCTACAAAACCCGTTAGGTCTGTGAGCGTGGTTGTGAGTGTGGCTAATAGCTCCTCGTTGTTGGCTTCTAGCTCTTGTTTCTCTTGTTGGAGTTGTTGGGTTGTGGTTTTGAGTGTGGCAAGCTCTGTGTCTTTGGCTTTTAGCTCTTTGGCGTGTTGTCCTTTAAGCTCGTTTAGTTGGGTGTTGAGCGCGGCATTAGAAGTCTCTAGCTCTTGCTTCTGTTGCATGATGTTATCGCGTTGTCTGCTTATGATTGTGTTAATGCGTGCCTGCGTAGCCTCTCGATCTGCATAACGCTTCTTAGCCCTATTAGCCATCTCTATTAAATTGCTCTCTGTATTATCAGGGGTTAAAGGTTCAAGTCCTTCCTTATCTTGTTCTATAATTAACCCGCTATCAAGAAAACCGCAACATACATTGACAGCTTTGTTAAGATTTTTAAGGATGTTGTCTTTCTCTGTTTTTAGCTCTTGCTTCTCTGCATTGTGTTTCTGCCTAACTTCATTCATCAACTTGCCATAGGCTCTAGGCTCAATGCGCTTTCTACCACTCTTTTTGGCATCTTCTCCTCTTTGCATGCCTAAGATGTCGGCGACTTCGGTTTGCATTTGACTTAAAACATTTGGGGTTATTTTGCGTCTTTGGTATCTGTTTTTACCCGTAACACTATCTAGCGTAACAAACTCTAAGTGTGCGTGTTGGTTGATCTGCTCTTTGCCATCGTCATCTATGTGTCCTTCATCTCTGTGGATAGCGATTTGGTAGCATTGAAACCCGTATTTGGTTTTGAAGTGTGTAGCTAACCGCTCTAAGTCCTGCATAGTGGTGTCGGGCTTGATGTTGACAACGGCACTCCAAAGATAGCTCTTAGCCTGAAACTTCTGCCCTACATGCTCCTTGTAGTCTTGCATGGCTTTAAAAACCATGTTATCCCTCAACGCTAAAGCTTCTTGCCCGCTTCTATTACACTCAACACCTAGCCCTCCACTTTCCAAAACATAGTAAGGCTTAATACTGCGGTCGTTGTGATAAGGCTGTATGTTTAGTTTTGTGGGCTTGAAATTGAGTGATGACTTATTACCCATTCATATAGAGAAGAGTTTTACTTTTCCTCTGTCTGTTTCTTAACAAGTATTTGGCTAGCCTGTGCCTGCTTCTCTTTAAGCCCTGCAAGCTTAGCATTTGCTACTTCTAAGAGATGACTAGCTT
>NZ_AP028026.1 GCF_030296895.1 Helicobacter felistomachi | reverse complement strand
CACCTGCAAACATTCCATAAAACAAGGGAGATTGGTAGTTTTTAGGCACATTGAAGTCATAGATCAAATTCCCCCGACATCTATTTGGATGTCTTGGAGGTTTTTGAAGAATGAGAGGCGGCTATAAATAGGGCTGCGTATATAGCCATAACCTAGGAAAGCATCTAAGGAAAACCCTAGATGTTGGCTAAAAAAGTGCTGGTAGCTAGCCACCAGACTACCATTGATGCCCATGTCATGGTAAAAGGCATTGCTAAAGGCATGCACCATGCCTGATAAATTGGGACGGGTGGCAAATTGAGGAACATTTAAACTTGCAATCTTGGCAAAACTAAATTTGTAACTAAATTTTGGGTTGGGGAGTGGACTAATAGGGGGAGGAGGTTTGCCCGGGGGTGTGGGAGTTGGATAAGGGTTGTGTGCTCGCCCAGGAGTGGGAAAACTAGAGGTGCTAAGAGTATTTAAGTAAGATTGGTATGCATTGATCAGTCCCTCTTCAGCATTCTGAATGGTGTTTTCATTATAGCTCCTGATCTTTTTCAAATCAGAGATCAACACCGCTTTTTGGTAGAACCATGACTGGACTTCTATGAGCTGGTATGGATTGGTGGGCAGTATTCCTTGATTTAGTTTGGGCACCATGTTTTGTATGCAATTTATAAAATACTGCCCCCACCCACCAGCAGCTTGAGCAGCACTTTGATCCACCCTGCACGCGCTACCTTGAGCTTCGTGGTAACCATCTTGCTGGTATTGGCTAAATTCTTGGGGGTTCCAGGGCATTGTCAGTATCGCTTTATTGGCGCTAATCATTGCATTGATCGCATCAAGATTGCCACTAATGGATTTAAGATTATTCAAGAAAGCCTGCCATGAAGGGGGCTTGCTTATCTGGTTTCCTTGATTGTTATATTGGGGCACATACTCGCGGATGTTTTGAATCAGGTGGTCTAGCGTTTGGTTGTAATCATTGACAACTCCTGAAGCTTTACTATATTGCTGCTTTTGTTGATCATAAGCCCGTTCTTTTTGCTGATACTGGGTGTTTTCTTGTGCGGTTTGTTGGTGTTTTTCAAGAGCGCTCTTGTAGGTAGCTTTGGCTTCATCTAATGCCTTATTATAGGCATCGATCGCCTCATTGATCTCATGGATTAAATTTTTAGATCCCTCTTGCAGGGCTTTTAGAATGTTGGCATACTCGGTGCTGGCTTGCTGGATTTCTGGAGTATCTGGAATCTGTTTGTTAGCTATCATCGCATCCAGTGCTCCAATCTTTTGTGCAATGGCCTGCTCCAAAGTGTTGTCCTGGCTTTCAAGCCCATTTAAAAGCGGAGTGGATAACGGATCGAGGTTGTTTACATCCCCTGTAGTAGAAACCTGATTGTTTTGTGCCCTATAGGTCTCCTTATTGTTCTTCAAGGCATTCTCTATGGCTTTGATCGCTATGCTATTGAGATTGGCAACAAGCTTGTCAATATCGGCGTTGAGTTGCTGTTGCAAGGCAAAAGCTTGGGTATCAGAGGGATTAGAGGCATTGTGCTGTGGTGCTTCATAAGAGGGGCTCACATTTGTCAAACCTAGCCGCCCCCCTACAAAAAACCCATCGCGCACATCAGCAAACACCACGCCTAAAACAAGGGGTATGGATAAAAATCTTTTAAGAGAGCACACACGCCACAACCTACCCCCCCCCCCCAATTTTAACGGCAAGACCGCCACATGCGACCACCATATTGGCGTACATCCCTCTTTTTACCATCCGTGCATTATAACAAGTCCATGTTAATACTATGCAAAATGGGCGTTAGCGGTCGTTGTGATAAGGCTGTATGTTTAGTTTTGTGGGCTTGAAATTGAGTGATGACTTATTACCCATTCATGTAGAGAAGAGTTTTACTTTTCCTCTGCCTGTTTCTTAACAAGTATTTGGCTAGCCTGTGCCTGCTTCTCTTTAAGCCCTGCAAGCTTAGCGTTTGCTACTTCTAAGAGACGACTAGCTTTATCACGCTCGGCTTTAGCTTTTGAAATCTGCTTACCTAAACGGGATACTAAGTCTCCTAACTCACGGGCTGACATGCCATCCAAAGGCTTTGGTGTCTTTTTACCTGCTGAAACTTTAGCGGGCGGTGTGGGTTGCTTGGCTGGCACTAAAGATTGCGCGTTAGTGGGCTGTGTTTCACTATCAAGCTGTGGATTGTTTTTTTGCTGTCATGTTAATCCTTTATGTTAAAATGCCCTATTATACCAAGTCTTTAAGCCCCTACGGCGTTTGAGTAGCAAATTATCAAGCGAACTTGTGAGCGCACCCTTTAGGGTTGATAATTTAAAACTATCACCCTTAAAAGGGACACTTCGCAAGCTCGTTTGGCTAGTTTGCCCTGCGGGGCTTCTAAGTGATAGGTGGCAATGCTAAATAGTGTTTTCTGTCTTCCGCACTTGGATAGTCTAAGCACTGATCTGCTACCCTGATGTAGTTGTATTCAAACCTAACAAACACCACTCCATAATGCGCTTTGAGCGTGCGTTCTACTTCTTGTCGGCTATGCGCTCTAGCCATCGCGTTTCTAAGCACGACACAAAAGGCTGGATCAGGCACAAGAAACTCACAGCCCATTAGCTTTCCTAATTTGCGGGCAATGTTGTTCCATACGGGTGTGTCAAATTTCTCTGCAAGATAGGCATACACGCCATACTTCTTACCGCTCTTAAAGTCGTAAGCGATGTTATCATCTGTGATAGAATACTTAGCCGTGGCGGTTTTAATCATGCGATAAGTCCCCTCTTTGTATTCTCGCACTATTCCCTCTAGCGTGTTGATGAGATCAGCGATGTGGATAGCGTTAATTCTGTCCTTATCGGCGATAACGATGTGTCCGTGGCTACTAGATGTAGTTTGCGATGATTTAGGCGGTATAAAGGGTTTGTGTTCTGCTCTGCGTGCCTCTTGCTCTTGGCGTTCTTGGATGAGCTCTTGTGTTGCCATTTGAAAAATCTTATCCACGCGTGTTAAACGCCCTTGCACGACAATAGAGTCTATTAGTGGTGGTGTTGTGTGTCTAGCGTAGTAGCGTGCCATATCTCTCAAAGGTGCGTCATCCACATAGGCAATTAGCCCTAGCTTCTGTGCAAATATCTCTTGGAATTTGCGAAACAACTCTTTGTCCTTAATAAGCTCAATGGGTGGTAGGCTCTCAAGAGGGATGATAATCCTAAAGCGTTCTACATCAGGGCGTGAATCATTCTCTTTGAGTTTCTTGTAGTTGCGTGAGGGCACAATACCAAAGGCAATGCCATAATGCTTCAACAGATCGCGCGCGCCCTTGATACTTAGTGGTTGCTTCTTGCTATCCTTGTCGTTATCTACATCGTAAAAGAGAAACGGGTGCAAGGCTAACACATTCTCGCCACTGCGCTGGTGCTTAGTAGAGTAGTCTAGGCTAAAGTGTGCCACAGAAACATCGTAGCTGATTGCATGCAACAACACATCTTGCCACTTCTCAAGCTCTATGACTTGCCAATGATCCAACGCATGGTAGTTGCTCGGGTTTGATAGACTAATAGCGAATTTACTCATGTGTGCTCCTTGACTTTCATCTTGTGCGGTCTTATCACCCAATCCCGTCTATCTGTGGTAGGCACAACCTCAATACGCAAGTGCTCCATCAACACATCTAGGAAAAGCTGGTTTTTGAAGTTGCTTTTGATCTCAACGGCTTGTCTAGGGGTGTAAAACTCAGGGATGTCGAGCTCTTGCATCACCCCCTCTAAGCTCCGTCCAAACCAGCCGTATTTTCCATATCGTGGCTTATCCTTGAGCACAGATTGCAAAATCGCAACCACAGCCGCGCGGTGTTTTAGTTTAACTTGTTTGAGAGTGGCAAAGCCATTGTGATAGTGTCGCCTGTCAATGGGAGTGCCCTTTTGCACGAAGTCCAAATACTCCTTAGATAACCAAACTTCTAGCTGTGTGTCTTTGCTGATGACATCGCTCACAATCGCCCAACCATCAATCCGCGCGTGCTGTAAGTCCTCTAGCTTCTGCTCTAAAGACTTATAGTAATGGTGTGAGCGCCCTCCAAAGACTGACTGCGTCAGGGCATACCGCGTTGTGGTGATTTTGAGTTTCCCGCTCTTTGGCTCAAAGCCCTTGAATTTCTCCTCACAGCTCAAGGCTAATAGGCATTCTAAGATTGTCTTGTGCGACATCCTCAAAAGCGTTTGTGTGAGCTTATAGTTGCGCTTGTTCCATTGAATCACCCTTGGCAACTTGTGATCTAAATCGCTTTGCTCGCCTTTTTTTCGCTTGTCAATGGGTGCAAATAAGGATGTCCCACACTCCATCACGCTAGTGGTAAAAAACTCTTTGGGGGGTTCAAACTTGACTCTCTTTTGCGTTCGTCCCTCTTGCGATGCTTCCAATGCTCTTGCTATGTTTGTTGCCATTTTCACACACTCCTCAACATTCCTGTGCTATAATCTCGTGCTTTTGGTTTTTAAAAAGGAAGGCCATCTTCGGGGGTGGCCTCCTCCTTAACGACGTCTAAAACTCCATATCTAAAACGGGCAAAATACAAAGGCATAGCACTTTTTCCTAAGTTCTGTTTGCTGAGATTCAAACGCACTAAATCTTTATTTTGCGCGATTGCTTGTAGCCTCTCTATCTCCTCATCCCTGTTTGGCTCATTTTGCAAAATGGCTTCTAGGTTTTGCTTATCCTCCTCCTCAAAAGTCGCCATTTCCTCTTTGTCCTTAGAGAGATTGCTTTTCTTTTGGAGCGTTACAGAGCTCATCGTCAAGTGGTAGCGGACATTATCTACTAGAGCACTCGCACCTCTTGCGCTGGCACTCTCATTCTTGTAGTTCATCGCGCCTATTTTGCTAGAGTGGTGGATCATCAAAATGCCAACATTAGCCGAGCGCGCTAAATCTCCCAAAAGACCTACTAAAAGCGTCATCTCTTTGTTGGAGTTTTCATCAAGGGCGTGAAAGCGACTAAGGGTGTCTAAGATGACAAGCTTGATGTCTAAGTCATATTTATGGCGTTTCTCCTTAATCAATATTTCTAGGGCGCGTGCTAGTCCCGTGTTCTTAACGCGGTTGCCCTCTGCGATGAGAAACTTTGCCTCTCTCCTAAACCCCGCCACAACATCAATGGGAATAAAGTTATGATCTAGACTCTTTGCCACAGGGTTGGGGTTGGTGATGAAGCCCTGATCTATCCTATGCTGTAAAATGCGCCACACCCGATAATCAATCACATCTTTATCGTCCTCGTCACTCAAGTAGAGCACCCCCCCGCGTGATTGCACCAAACCATTGAGACTAGGGAGCGTGTGTGTGGTGTCTGCCATACTCATCGCTATTGTTAGAGCCAAAAAGCTTTTACCACTCCCCCCGCTTGAGCTGAGTAACCCACAAGTGCCTCTTTTGAAACCTTGTAGCAAGAACTCAGGATCAGGGAGCTCATCCATTGCACAAAGCTTAGAAGCCAGCATGCCACGCACCCTAAACGCGTTTTCCCACGCACTAAACGAAACTTCCTCCTCAAACTGACCTACAGGTGTGCCAATAGGCGTGTTGAAAACTATCTCTTTAACTTCCTCCCATGTTTTGCCGTCAAACCTAGCCTCGTCCTCTTTGGGCACGATGGGCTCAATGCGATTAAGATGTTTCAGGCAATGCCATTCCTTTAAATCCTCCTCACTCAAAGGAACGCGTTTTACTTCATCTCTCCAGTCTTTTTTTCTTGAACTCGCCATCTCAAAACTCCTTTCATTTGTTCTGTTTTGCCTCAAAAATATATCGCATAATACCTAAAACTTTATTGAATAACAAATGTAAAATTTTAACGAATTTCACTACTAAACAGCGGGAATATAGATTTTTATGCGGGATTTTGCGATAGCGGATTTTTAATTTACGATACACATACGGGATTTTGCGACCCATAAATAGGGCACTCCGTGAATTTTCAAAATCGCATTATAGGAACGCGCGCGCGTAGTTACACTAAGCACTACGTGCTACACCATGCGCGTGTAGCTACACGCACTTTCAGTGCTATGCGCCTGATCGCTAACGCTAGGCGCAGTTTGAGTGCTAGCACACGCTCAGTGCTCCGCGCGCGAGAAAAAGAGAAAATACCCCCTAAACCCCCAAACCTCAAACAAAAAAAAAACCTCCACTCCACATAGATACACCTAGGCTAAGTGAAACTAAGTGGAATGGAGGATTTTTTTACAAGACAACAAGGCTAAAAGCCACACAGAGATTTTGCAACACCCAAAGACTCTCGAATCTTGCAAGGCACATGGATTCTCAACCAACCAGCGTTTTTTTGCCAAAAGACGCTAGAGCTTTTAGCCCTTGTTCTGTGTTCTCAAAATTAGACTTTGGCATGTCAATCGTGACTTGAAAGAAACAATGGCGTTTTTAGCCTCGTAGAAGCCTCGTTAAACGAAAAGATGAGGGGGGTGCTATGTTGGTATTCTTTTGTGGGTCAAAGCGATTGTAGGGCATTTTAGAGGGGTTTAAGCGATATGTGCCCTATTTTAGGCGGTTGGCAAGGGTTAGAGACGGGGGAGAAAATGCCTAGAAATGCCCTTATCGTGGGGTTTCGTGGGGTGCGGTTTAAAAACGGCACTTTTAAGCTTAAGGTTTGGCAATTTCCTATTTTTTTTGCGGGTTTATCTGTTTAAGCTTTTTCTTAAGGTTAGGGGGCTAAATCCCGTGAGTGCAACCCTAGCTATTAGCCTTTGCTCTTAAGTCGCTATTTAAATTCACACATTCCATGTTAGAATTATATTATAAAACATACTATAAAACCGGTTAAGACCCGGTTTGTTTCTAAGACATGGGTGTGATACACCAAGTGGAGATGGTACATGAAGAGATTTGTTTTGCCCTTATTGTTTGTTTGTGCCCAAGCCCATGCCCAGCAAGACTACTTTTTTAAGGATTTTAAAGCGATAAACTTGCCAGAGAAACTCCATCTTGCTACAAGGCTCACCAAAGAAATCCGACCCTGTGCGCACCTTAATGCCCAGCGCCACTACACGCCCACAGGGTGCGCCAACCAGATCAATGCACTAAGAGTTTTAAAAAATCTGCCACCATGGCCTATGATTTTGCCCTGGGTTTTCATGTTAGCAAGAATCAACAATATGGCTTGAGAGCTAGATATATCTTGAATGCCTGGGCTAAAACACTGCAAAGTGCAGACACACACCAAAGCCAAGACAATGTGAATTTCTACTTGCCCTACATGAACATGGCATATGTATTTATCAAAAAAGATTTCCCCATTCTGGAGTATGAGAAGTTTGTCAAAGCAATGTTGGGCTATTCGCAATCTCATCTTAATACCAATCATGGGGCGTGGGGTATACTCTTTGATATTACTTCTGCGCTCGTGCTAGGTGACAACGCGCTCTTGCAAAAAAGTGCCAAGAGATGGCAAGAGTGGATATTTGTAGCCATAGATAGCGATGGGGTCATAGGCAATGCGATCACTAGGAGCAACACGAGCAATTACCATGGCGGTCCCACAAAGGGTATCAAGGGCATAGCCTACACAAATTTTGCCCTTCTTGCGCTCACGATCTCGGGGGAGTTGCTTTTTGAGAATGGCTATGATTTATGGCATAGCAAAGCTGGAGAGAGGCTTGCCATGGCATACAACAAAGTGACAGCATGGATTCTAAACCCCCAAACATTCCCCTATTTTCAGCCCAATCTCATTGGTGTGCACAACAATGCTTATTTTATTATCCTAGCTAAGCACTATACTAATCCTGGTGCAGACCGGTTAATCGCCCAGGGTGATTTGCACGAAGATGGCTTTAGACTCAAGCTTAGATCACCATAGATATCCCACCAAACAGCATGGATCGCCAGTTAGGTTGGCATCTGGCGCGCTCTAGGATCGCTTTAAAATTCCTTTTTTACCAGCATTGTCATCTATATTTGCGCGTGTGTGGGATCAAACTCCTCGCCGTTTGCACCACTTAAGAAAACCTCCATACACGCCTTTGGTGGGCACATCTAACATCTTGTAGATAGCCATGTAGCCTAATCCTTTAGCGCGCAACACGCGGATGTAGTCTAGGTGTGGGTCGTATTGGGGGTGTTTGCGTAGCCGTCCTTTTTGCCAGCCTAGCTTTTTGCCCTTAGCTTTGAGTGCTTGTAGTCCTGCCTTAGTGCGTTCGCTGATGAGCTCTCTTTCTGCTTCTGCTAGATAGGCGTAAATGGCTAGCAAGAGTTTAGAAGTGGCGCTGTTGCAATTTGAGAGTTCGGGTTGGCGTATGAATACAAACTTAATGCCCCGCTTATCCAGTTCTAGCAACAAGTTGATGATCTCGTGCATGGTGCGCCCTAATCGGCTGATCTCAGTGGCAATGAGTAAACCCCCCTTTTGGAGCTTGGCTTTCAGTTCCTCAATGCGTCTTTTAGCCTGTGTCTTGGTCGCGCTGATCTCAATGGCGATTTTCTCATCTATGCTAAGTCTGTGTTGTTGGGCGTAACACTCTATGGCGTGGTCTTGGCTATGCATGTCTTGCTTTTCTGTGGATACACGGATGTAGGCAAACACCCGACTAGCTGTCTTTTCTACTTTTCTACGCATTGCACTTTAACCATTGTTTTAAGATATTTCTATGGTTGAAGTTAGGCAACCCTTTAAGTGTAATTTATAAGAAACATAAAACGGGCGTTAAAGGGGAGCTAATCCCTAAAGAGTGGTATGGCTATGGATACAAGCATATCTATATGAACCCCAAGTACAAACACCACGCCGCCCAAAAGCCTGTAGAAATATTAGAGCATTGCTTAGCCATTGTGCCTAGTGGGGCGTGGTGTTAGATTGTTTTTTGTGGGAGTGGGAGCACAGGGGTGGCGTGTGCAAACTTGGGTTTAGATTTTATTGGGGTGGAGAAGTCTAAAGAATATGAAATTGCTAAAAAGCAATTTAGAGAGGCTAAAGCCCAAGGGTGCTTAAGCTTTGCGCCCCCAAGAGGGGGGCAGGGGGGCAAACTTACAAGGATCAGGGCGCGCTTAGGCTCATCGCCACGGAAGACAACACGCTCTAGAAGCGCACACGCTTGGAAGAGCGCAAGAGCCATACAAGGGCACACACAACGCATTTGAGAGATAGTAGCGGGTGCACAGGGAGCACGGATACAACACCTATGGGCTTAAATGCCATTCAAGTTTATTTTAGACTAGAATCTGTTGCAACATCTGCCCCCTCTGTAATAAGTCTATAGCCTCACCAATACTCCTTAAAAGATCAATTTTTCATAGGTCATGAAAATCCCGATGTCTTTGGCATTTTGATCTAATTGCAGATGAGTAGAATCTACCTGCCAGTTGAGTTCATGGGGGATCAAAGGGATGTCAACTCCCCATTTGATGATATTTGTTGAAAACTGAAACCTAAAACCTAAGTCCACATCTAAATT
>NZ_AP028025.1 GCF_030296895.1 Helicobacter felistomachi | reverse complement strand
AGCGGCTCATTACAAAAAGGCGATAAGCCTTGCTGAAGAAGTCTTTGGCACAGAGGCTTATGCCCGCTTAGTGTCGCTGGGCTGGACGCATGACAACACCCAAATTTTAGAGTGGTGTTTAAAAGCCATAGAGCTAGGCAACACACGCCTTTATGGCTATGTGGCCGAAAGATATCTTACGGGCAGTGGGTGTGTCAAAGATGAGAAAAAAGCCCTAGAATACTTTAACAAGGCCATAGAGGTCAATGCTAGAGATTACCAAGCCCACTTTAATTTAGCCGAGTTGTATTTTGATGGCGGCGAGGTGGTGAAGCAAGACTACGCCAAAGCCCTAGAGCATTACACCATAGTCGCTAACGGGGCGGATTGCGAAGATCTTTGTTACGAAGACACTTTTCGTAGGCTAAGTAAAATCTACGACAAGGGCTTGGGCGTAACACCCGACCCCCTCAAGGCGTTTGAATATTTAAAAAAGGCTTGCGACCCATTCGGGGATTAGCCCCAAAGCTTTTACAACCGCCCTGAGAGATCTTGGCTGGTTTTTGCGTAAATGCATAGGGGCTCAGAGCTATTAAAGGGGGTTTTAAACACGGGCTAAGGTAGCCTCGAGCAGTTTAGAGGCTAAAAACGCTTACCCCGATTTGCCCCCTCAAAGTCCTAAAAACTCGAGCAAAGTGTAGCTCTTTAATTTTTGTTTATTTCTATTATTGGATCAAAAATACTCAAACTGGAAGAATCTGGATTTTGTTTAAAAGCTTCGATTGCTTCAAGAAAACTTTTAAAATCTGGATTTATATCATACAAATCTGCGGCCAGAGTACATTCCAATTTCAAGTCTTCTTTAGTCTTAGCTTTATGAAGTATGTTACTACTGTCAATGTCTTGCATGTTAAACAGTATAACTCCAATTCCGAAGTTACGAGCTAGACGTCCAAGCAAGTTCATTAACTCTGTATCATTTTGATCAATTTCTCCAGCCACCAAATAGCCTTCATTTGCCCAAGAGCTGTTATGAAAGGCTTGAGAAAAGTAGTCCCTGCAATTATGGAGATCGATTTCTTTTTTAAGCTCAAAAGAAACTATCTTGATGGGTGGCTTATTTAAACTTTCCAAAATGTTGGAATTTTTGTGACCAAAAGACACGCCAACCATATCCGGATGTGACCATTCATATATGTGTTTTTTGTCTTTTCGACTCCTCTCGTGATAAATAGTCTTAGTATATAGGCCCATTTTATGAAATGCAAAATAAGCCAAGAGAGGATGAAGATCGCGTTCTTTATAATTCTTATACTCTTCGTAAATTTCTAGTGTAGGAGATGCTTGCTGTTTTATGTGCGTGTGTTCCTTTACCATAGGTATTTTTTCAATCGGTGGTGCTAGTGGTGCTTCTTTATCTGTCATTTCTTCTAGAGCTTTAAGATGACCTGTAACCCTAAAATCATCTTGCGGAATCGCGCTGAACACAGTCACTAGATTTAAAAAGTAATCCGCAATTTCTCCCATAGATGTGTTTAAATTGCAGTCTTCGTATCCGTAGAGAAGATAACCATCACTGTTAAACAATTTTTTAAAAGCGGCGCATTGCTTACACGCACCTAAACCATCATCAGCGCGCCCTATGTAAATGTCAAAAATTTTAGGCTGTGCCTTGCGTGAATACGCAAACCAAATATAAAAGCCCTTTTGTGGAGTTGCTTTTTCAGAGTTAACAAACCTCTTTCCTAAGATATTTTGTCTAAAAAAGGCAATTGCAGGCACATTGGCTAGATTTCCAAATCCCGGACTTATGGTACATACATAGCCCCATCTTTCCAAAAAAGTATTTATTCTTTTTTGAAGTGCGCTACATGCACCTTTTGGAGCTGTTGGGGCTGGAGTTTTTCCCTTTGCCTCCCATTCCTCCACTGCTTCATCTATCAAAGTCACAAACTCTTGCAGCAGCCCTTGGAATGTTTGTTTTTGCTCTTGATTCCACATAATTTCCTCCACAGCAACCCCTTATCAAAAAGCACGACCCACCAGCCTTTTGAAGTTCTCTATGAGGGATTCATCGTGCCAAACGATTCTAGTAAATTATCGTTAATCTTTTCCAAATCATCTTCTAAAGACAATATGTTAAACACATAATGAATATTTTAAAAAACAATTAAAAACATTAAGTATTATTTAAAATTGTATTTAATATTACTCGATATTACTCGAATTATTTGATACAAGGTCCTGCTTTATTGTAGTCCCTACCTATCTCATCTCCGCTCTTGTGGCAGATTATGGACCTTTAATGTCTATTGTAGTAGAATAGCCCATATCTCTAGTTTTTGCTAGAGACCAGAGCTTGCTGTTGTCAGCAAGTTGCCCTGTCCTAGTTGCAGGGAATATCAATCGATGATCTCTCTTTTAATTTTGTCTTTGATGGCTCTTAGCACGCCATCACTCACTTGGGCCACTTTAGTCCGCCTGCGTTTTGTGTCAAAGACTCTAATTTGGTGCAATAGAGCAACTTGTTCTGTGCCGTTGTTGTCTTTAAAGGCGTAGTGGTAGGACATGTGTTTCTTGTGCGTTTGGCTGCTAAGAGGTACGCCTAGAAATAGCTTGTTAGATAAAAGTTTGATGACCAACACGGGGCGTGTGAAGTTTGCAGACTTGCCATAGACTTCATGCCCGATATTCTGCCCGATACACAGCCAGTAGATATTGCCAGCAACCACTTTGTGTGGCGGATTCTTATCAAGTTTTTTCTTTTGTGTGTTCCACTTGTCAAATGCTTCATCCATCGCGTGTCTCCCCTATCTTTCACTCTGTTGCATCTTTGCCTACATCCTTAGCCCCTTGGACTTGGTTTGCCATTTGTCTTGCTATAGGCGTGTCTTTTGTGCCTTGCTTAGGCTTTCTGCCCCTTGTCTTTTTAGGTTCTTTAGGCTTAGACACCCTTAGGCTTTCTTGCTCATCTTGCGTGTTTTGTGGAGCTTGCTTTTGGCTAGTTGGGGCGACTTGGTTAATCCGTGTAGCTTCTTGCTCCCTTTGCTCTCTTTTTGCTTGAGTAGCTGTAGCCACTCCTTGCACTAGATTTTTTCTAGGTCTACCCACAGGTCTTTTGCCCTCAAGCTCTGCTGTCAGTATTTTTTTATTTTTGTTTGACAAGGCTAAAAGGTGCTTAAAGCCTTCTTGAATCTCTAAAGCCTCTTCAAACAACTCTAGCAAGCCTGCTTTTTTCATTTTTTCTTTAATCTCTTGCAAGCGCAAGGCATAGCTTGTGATGTCCTCTGTAGAGTTTATGTTAAACATTGTGGGCTCCTTTGGTTGTGAGATGGCGACAATGATAGCACAAAATTAATTAACAAAATTATTTTAATAAATTAATTATTAATTTAGTTAATTGATATTTTGCAATTCTATTAATTAAAATTATTTAATTAAATTAATATTAAATATTAATAAATTATTAAGTTATTATAATTAAATAAAATAATAAAAAGTATAAATTAAAAATAATTTCAATGATTGCCATAAACTCCTATAAATAAGCTTTTATACTTGAATTTTTAAGGCATTTATTAAGATTTTTTGGCGCGTTGAGTGGCTAAAATACACTTGAAAAATATGCAAAATTAGGCACACATTTTTATTTAAAATTTGCCAAATTTAAAGGATAAAATCCAAAAATCATAAAATATTTTTGAATATTTTTAATAAAAATTCTCCGTAATTTTTCTACACAAAAAGCACAGAATCAAAGTCTAAATATGCCTGCCCCCATCCCCCTTTTGCTGTTGCTCTTGGATTGCTTTTACTTGCGCCAAGACTCTAGGCAACTCTTCTCTAAGACTAGCAAGGTCGTTTAATGCATTACTTGCTTTGATCTCTAATGTCTGAGCCACTTCGGGGCTAGTCTTGCCTATTTCAGCAATCTTTGTATATACAACACCCTCTAGTATCTCCAAAGCCCCCAAATCGCTTTGGATGCCCTCTAACTTCGCCTTTGTCCCTTCAAGCTCTGCCTTTGTGGTTTGCAAATCGCTCTGTGTAGTTTCTAGCGTGGATTTTGTGGTCTTTAGCTCACTTTTAAGTCTTGTGTTCTCAATGCCACTCTTTTTAAAAGCTTCATTATCAACCTTTGCCTTTTCTACCTCTTGTTGATTAGTTTCTTTTTCTTTCTCTAAGGCACTCACTTTACCTTGCAAACGCTCTTTATCTCTTTCTAGGCTGTCTATCTGTCTTTTAGCCTGATTGAGTTCTGCCCCATACTCTGCACTACTCTTAAACTCTGTGGCAAGCTTGGTAATCTCACCTTTAACACTCTCCACGGCTTCTAAGATCACTTGACAAGCTTGATTGTTGATGGCCTGTACTGCTTGGCTGTGTTTTGTAAGGGTGTCAGCTAATTTATCTTTTATAGCTTGTTCCCGTCTATTGAGCTCTCTGTAACCTGTCTTAGCCTTAATGGGGTCGTAGTCTAGCTTGTATTCTTTTTTAACACCTTTGCCAAAGAGGCGGGCGATAGCGTTGATGGCTGTGTGCTTGCCTGCTAGCATTTCTTCGTTGAGTAGAGCACAAGTGCTTGCTTGCTGTATCATTTCTTCTTGGCATTGCCTATGGATTTCTGTGATCTTTTCACCACTGGCTTGGATATGCGCCACTACACCTGTGGTAACGGGGGCTACATACTTTCTAATGAGAGCTGTGGCTTGCTTTTCAAAAGTCTTAATGTGTGCCTGACTCTTTGCTTCTGTTTTGGCTGTCTTTAACTCTGTTTTAAGGGTTTGGGTTTCTTGCTCTAGGTTAGCATTGGTGTTTTCAAGGCTTGCAATGTAGCTGGGGGCATACTTAAGCCAAATGTTTAAAATGCGCTCATCTAATTGTGCTTGGGTGAGTTTCTCATCATCTAAGTCACTCAATTCTCTAAAAGCTTCTTTAGGACAGCCCTTGCCCATAAGTTCTTGTCTCTCTGCTAAACGCCTTGCTCTGATCTGTGTTTTTGTGAGATACACGGGCTTGAGCTTTAGATTCTCTTGTTGGAGTTGTTGGTTTGTGGTTTTAAGTGTAGCTATTTCTTGCTTGGAGCTTTCAAGTTCTTGGGTGTACTGGGTAATTTGGTCTTTGAGGTCGCTAATGTTTTTGTCTTTTTTAGTATTATTGTCATTAAGGGTGTCTATCTCTTTTTGTTTTTCTTGTAAAGCCTTGGTGTGTTCTGTATCTTTGGTTTCTAAAGCCTTAGCATGGCTTTGCTCTTTCATCTCAAGCTCTTTGGTGTGTTCTTGCTTGAGATCTTGCACTTGCTTGGGGCTTAGGTAGCCATCATATAGGTCTTTCGTGGCTGTTATCTTATTCTCTACTTGTTCAGGGCTTAGATAGTCTTTGTATTGTTCTTGCAAGGATTGGTAGCGTTCTTTAGCCTCTTGTTCTATCTGTGTAATGCGCTCCTTTAGATCAGCAATGCTCAAGCCCTCCTCTTTCAAGGCTCTTAAAGCTTTGTAGTCCTCTTGGGTGAAGAGCTTTAAATCACCAAGCCCTTGATTAAGGGCAATCATTTGTTTTCTCACACTCTCAAGCAAGGACTTGGCTTCTTTGATGGTGAGTTTCTTGTTCTGTTTGTCTTGTGGGGCAAAG
This sequence comes from Helicobacter felistomachi, assembly GCF_030296895.1. Taxonomy (GTDB): domain Bacteria; phylum Campylobacterota; class Campylobacteria; order Campylobacterales; family Helicobacteraceae; genus Helicobacter; species Helicobacter felistomachi. The sequence continues at coordinate 7,651 of NZ_AP028025.1, read as the reverse complement.
ATGGTGACAAGGTCTATGAGTGTGGTTTCTAGCTCTGTGTTGTTGTCTTTGAGTTCTTGGTTTTCTTGGGTTAGGGTTTGCTTCTCTTGAGTTAAAGTGGTGTTAGCTTGTTGTAGGGTGGCATGGGCTTGCTCTAAGTTGGTCTTTTCTTGTTTAAGGGTGTGTAACTCTGCTTGAGTGTTCTTGGCACTTATTTTTAAATTTTCAAGCTGTTCTTGGTAGGTTGAAACTTCTTTGACAAGTGAATTGTTGTTGTTTTGTAGGGTTGTGTTGTTGTTCTCTAATTCAATCCGCTTGGCTTTTTCTTTCTCCATCAACTGCCCATAAGCTCTAGGCTCAATACGTTTGGCTCCACTGATGCGTTTTTTTACACCTCGTTGCATGCTTAAGATGTCAGCCACTTCTTTTTGCATTTGTCCTAACACCGTATTTGTAATCAACGCTTTTCTAAACAAGCTCTTGCCCGTTTTCTCATCAAGGGTAACAAACTCCATATGGGCGTGATGGTTGATGTGTGTGTTGCCAAATTCATCAATATGCCCTTCATCTCTATGGATGGCAATTTGGTAGCATTGAAAGTGGTATTTAGTTTTAAAGTGGTCGGCTAGAGTTTCTAGCTCTTGCATGGTGCTCGTGTCTTTGAGATTCACGACAGCACTCCACAAATAACGACTAGCCTTTGCTTTAAAAGGTTGGTTACAATACCGCTTGTAATTGATCTTAGCCTGCCCTATAAGGCTATCTCTTAAAGCCCTAGCTTCTTTGGCATCTCTATTACATTCTATCCCTAATCCTCCACTTTTTAGCACATAACTAGGTTTAACTGAGCGGTCGTTGTGTTTTTCTTGGATGCTCAACTTCGTGGGTTTGAAGTTGATGGATGCAATGTCCCCCATTAATGAGGCTTGTTTGTGAAGTGTGCTTGTGTATTCTCTTGCCCTTTGGTCTGATTTTGCGTGGAATTTGCTTTAACTTCTTGGGTTTCTTGGGTTGGTTTGACTTCTTGCTTGGTATTGGTGGGGGTTGCATCAGTTTTCTTAGACTCTTGCTCTTGGTTATCTTTCCCCTGTGTGTAGATGAGATTATTTAAAGCCTCATTGACTTTTTGTTTTTCCTCTGTCTTTTTTGCACTATGTGTTTTAATTGCTTCTAGCTCTTTTTTGATTTTGTTTTCAAAAGCCACAACCTCTTTATTCACCTTACTTGTAAAGACTTCAATCTCTCGAGTGGCTTTGCTTTTAAAAGCCTTCAATTCTTTTTCATACTTGGCTTTTGTTTCCTGGTATTTATCCCTGACCCTGATAATCTCATTGTGTAGTCGGCTCTCTAAATCCTCTAAAACCCGTCTAGAAAATTTGCTATAATCTTTTTCATCTTTTTTTGCCATGTAAAAATCCTTTGTAGCGTTATTTGAAAGAATTTTAGCATATTAATGTAGATAATGATATTTTTAACTGCATTTCATAGCCCCCTGCAAGGGCAAATTACCCAAAATGAGCTTGGCGAATGTCCTACGAAGTAGGTTGAGTAATTTGCAAATTACCCAACCCTTGCAGGACGCTCACAAGTTCGCTTTAGGTAATTTGCTACTCAAACGCCGTAGGGCTTTAAGACTTTCGTAGCTCATACTTCAAGCCACTCCACGCGTAAAACTCGCGTTCCAGTTGCTCCCAAAGCTCGGGGTCTAGTAGCTCAAGCTCTTGAGCTGGGTAGCGTTTGTCTTTGAGTAGTCCGCCTCTGTTGAATTGGCGTAGCCCTTTGGCTTGGCTATCAAGGGTGGCAAATTGTTCGGTATCAAGCTGGGCTATCTTGGCGGATTTAGCAATATACTTCACGCATTCACTCAAGGCTGAGAGCAAGGCGGGGCTAAGTTGGGATTGAAATATAGCCTCCTCGTGCATTTTAAAGCGCGTAGGCTGTAACTTTGTGCTGGGCTTAGGTCTGAGCCTCTGATGTGAACAATGGGCTTATAATCGCTTCTGAGTGCTTTAGCCCACATCTCTACCCATTGAGCTTGGGTGATGTAGTTGTTTGAGAAGTAGCTCAATGGCATGACTAACACGCTGTGGTTTTTAGTGTAGATGACACTCCCCATTGGGAGTCTCATCGCCTAGATACTCAATGGCGCGGATATAGCCCAAGACTGATTTTTGCCACGCTTTGGTTTCAATGAGGCGTTTCCACGACTTAGACATGTGGGCGGATAACGCGCGTAAATCGCTCAGAGGCGCATTCTTGGTCGTGAGGGTTAGGAAGGGTATACCCCACGCGATAATCACACTCTATTTGGCTCAGAATGCTTAAAAGCTCCATAACTAGTTTTCTAGCTTTGCGCCATGCACACATGGGACACCATCTCACACCGCAAAAACTCGCCCACGCTAAAATGCGAACAAGTTCATCGCTTTCTTTGTTGCGATACTTGTCAAAAGTCAAAAAGTGTCCGCACTCGGAAGAGCGCATCGCCTTCTTGAAATTCTCAATCGCGTTATAAAAATCGGGTAAATTGAGTTCTTGAGCTAGCATTTTTTTAGTTTCAAAACGCTCTAAAGTTTCGTCTAAAGTGTCATCTGATAGACTACTCGTCGACTTGCCTTTTTGTCCATTGGCAAGCTACTCATGAGGCTTTCCTTTTTGCTTGAACACCTAAAGGTTAGCCTGTCCATACTAACAAAACTCTTAAAACCTTTGCAACTCCCTAAATATCGGACTTGGTAGCCCACAAAACACACAACTAAAAAATCGAAATAGTCAGTATAGTATCAAGTGAATATAGAAGCCCTATTTTAGGGTGTTCTGGGAGTGCCCTATTTTAGGGGGTTGTTTAACCTGATTAAAAATTTTAATTAATTGGTCGATCAGAGTCATGCCTTTAAAATTTCATCAAAAAGGACAGCAATGAGAAAGAAACTTTCCCCCGAACAAGAACAAGAGATTCTTCAACGCATACGCACAGGCGAAAAAGAAGTACCGTTAGCCCGTAAATACGATGTTTCTCAATCAACAATCAGCAACACTAAAAACAGAGCTGAGAGCGCAGAGACAAAACGCAAGTATGAAGCATGCAAACAGATAAACCAAGATTACAAGAATATTATTACTGATTACAAGAATATTATTACTGAAAAAGATGAGATTATCGCCAAGCGTGAAACCGCATTCGAGCAAATGAAAAAAGCTAATGATGACTTAAGCAAAGCTAATAATGACTTAAACATAGCCATACAGTTGAGAAAACAAGCAGCAAAAGAAGTAGACCGTGCTTTTGAAAATAACACAGATACCCCATCAGAACCGGCCCAAGATAATTCTAATACTAACTCCAAACCCAAAGGCAATCCTAACTGTTCTGACCCTAGCTAAGCTATTCTAAATAGCTACACTATAGGGAGTGGAAAGTTTGCAAACTTTCCACTTGCAAGCAAGACGCTCACAAGTTCGCTTGTAATTTGCCACTCAAACGCCGTGGGGCTTCAGGGTATCAAGTTAAAACGCTCTAGGATTGCTTTAGGTGTGTAAGGATAGAGGTTTTGGTTTGAGTTGCCGTTGTGGGCGATTTTAGCAGGGGGTTTTATGCTGTATTTGGTTATTTGGTGGTGAAAGATTTATTTACTTTTATTTTTATGATTAGTAGCTTATACTTAGAGGTTGTTCGAGTTGTCAGTAGTGCGTTGCCAGGTGTTTCTACGCTCTTGGCTCACTCCGCATATTTTTTAAACCAACTCTTAAAGTGCTTGACATTATCTAAGATGAAAGGGTTTAGAATCTTATGCGGTTTGTCTATATCTTGAATATCCACTCTAAGCTTGTTATTCTCAGTATATGTGATGTCTTTAATCTTAAGAACAGCAGGCACACCATTGTTGCTCATGTAAAGGTTTCTGCCTATGTATTCTGTTAGGTCATTGTTAGGGTTTAGAGCTTGTGGTTGGTTTGGTTGGTCATGTCTAACCAAACCCTGAAAGGTTTTAAAACCATTCTTATCTGTTTGTAACTCTATTTTGACTTCTTTGGGTTGTGGTGTTTGTTTGGTTTGTTGTGGCTGCTGCTGTGCTTGTAAATCCATAATTTGATAACCACCTTTTGCCATAGCTGTTAAGAAAGTTTCTTTGTTAGCTAATACAGCACTCTTGGCTTGAAACTCTTTGCCTTCTCTGTAGTATTTCACTAAGATTTCAAAGCCATCCTTAACAGGCTGTATGCCATCAACCACAAGAACAACACTGGGGTCTTGGGGTTTGTAAAAGGCCATCTCTATGACTTCTAGCATTTCGTTGTCTAGCTTGGTTTGTTTTGCTTGCTCCATAGAGCGTTTGAGTTGTTTAACTGTCTTCTTGCTTCTAATCTCCCACGCAATGGTTCTTAAATCTCTTTTGGCTTGTTCTCTGTCCTTGCTGGTTTTGGTGAGCGGTTGGAAGTAGAATTGTATGTGGGTGATGCGATTACCCATGCCCTTGGTTTTTATCTTTTCATAGCAAAGGTTTTCAAAATGAGGGAGCTTGTGGAGTTCTTGGGTGGCTGGTTTGAGAATGTCGCGCTCAAGCACCCTAAGTAGTTTAATATTGTCAGAGATTCCCATCAACTCCCTAAACTCCCTCCACTCCATTTTAGGGGGCACACCTGTGCTTTTCCATTGCTTGAGAAGTCTATAGAGGGTCTTAGCGTATTTACCACTGATGTTTTGAAACTCCAAGAGTTCAAAAGAAGTGAAGTTGCCATGGAGATAATTAAGCAAGTAGCCAAAGTAGGGCATATTCACTTGGATTTCCATGCTCTTAACTTGGGTTTTTTTGGTGTCATGATAGTTGATACGAAATCTACTGAAGAGTAAAATATTCTCATCAGCAAGTGGATAGAGCACCCAAAAGTTAGCGGCTCTAATATTTTTCCAAAGTCTTTTAACAACACTGCTTAGATCGCTGTGGCTGATTTTAACCGCATGGGTCATTTTTTTAATCTCATCAAGATCAAACACCAAGAGCTCATCTTGTTTGTCTTTGAGCTTGTGGAATATGGCAAAGAGTAAGTTTGCCTCTAATGTACCTAGCTTGCCTAGGGATACAGAGTTCACATCGTTGTGGAAGGTTACATACTTCTCAGCGATGGCATTGGGGATTGTGGGGGTGTTTTGCGTGATAACTTCGGTTGTTATGGGTTGTCGTTGGGTTGTTGGTTGATCTTGATCTTGTGTGGGGGATTGTGTCGTGATGGGCGATTGTGAAGTGGCTTGGGTTTGTGGTGTCGTGAGTGTGGTTGGTGTGGGGATTTGGAGTTGGGGGCTTGGGTTTGTGTATTTAACTCCACCAGCTTTTTAAGGCAGTCAGCCTTTTCTTTTTCCAAAGATTGTCTATAGGCGGTATTTGTTTCGACATCAATAAGCATTTGTAGATCGCTAAGTTGTTGCATTAAAAACTGCTTCTGTTTTTGCTGGTTCATTGTGCTTGCCTTTGTTTTACCCCTAGTCCATTATAATCATATTATGCATATTTAAATATTAATTATGCCTATTAGTGCGGATTTTACTGCCTATTAGTGCGGATTTTACTGCCTATTAGTGCGGATTTTACTGCCTATTAGTGCGGATTTTACTGCCTATTACTCTCCGCGAACCCCCTCCCACACGAAGCCCGCACCCCCTAAAAAGGTTAAAAGGCTACGCCTTTAAAAAGGTTAAAAACCTGCGCGCGAGAAAAACTTAAAAATGGCGGAAATTGTAAAAAATGGTGTCTGGAACTTACAAAAAATGTAAAAAATCGGACATATGTGGTATAAATCGGTAAGCCAAGCTGACGCTTGGCATCTATGTCACTCTTGGGGGCAAGCCCCCAAACCCCCAAGAGAGGGTTTTGAAGTGAGGAGTAGAGTTTTGGTCTGGAATATCTACGATTGTGGGATAATCATGCCTTTGGAGAGAGAGTAAAGAAACTGGTCAATTAGGACAATTATGTCTTTGGTGAGTAAAATGAAGAGAAGCAATAAATCAAACATAGCGTTTAAAGCACTTTTAAAGGGTCGTAGAGCGCAAGGTTAGGTGTTGGGAGTTCAAATAAAAATGGTTTGAGGGTTGGAAGCGATTGTGGAGATTGTAGAAGCATAGGATATGAAAGCTTGCAATTTCTAAGAGTTTGTGATTACTTATTGTCGGTATATTTGGTGTTTCAGTCCAATAAGGACTAGTGAAAGGATTTTAGAGTGGTTTAGTTAGTCCTGTTAGCTATCCATTGAAAAAAATATGCTAGACCGAGCTACCTTATTCTACGGAGGTTATCGTGGCGACTAAGTCAGATGTACAAACCATCCAAATGGATACTTTAGGCCATTTGTCCAAAAATAAATTGATAGTCCCCCCTTGCCAAAGAGGCTATGTATGGAGATCTGACAAGTGTGGAAAATTATGGAAAAATATCTATTTTTTGCACACACTTAAACGCATTTGTCAAAAAACACTCCAAGATTTTTTCATCTTCCAAACTCCCCAAGAGTGAGATTGGCTTTCTAATGGCTTTAGAGTGTACACGGAGGAGATTTACCAACGCTTGTATGCGTTCTTTAAAGAATACGCCGTTTAAGGAGGCGCGATGATCGAAAGAGTGGCTTTAGGGTTTAACGCAAGAAAAGCCCTTGGTAAATACCTTAAAGAGTTTGTTAGTTGTGCAGATGAATATAATTACACCCTAGCAGAGGGCATTGTTAAAGGTTTAAACGAGATTTTGAGGGGTGTTGGGTGGGTGTGTGCGTTTGAGAAAAAGCCCTTTAAAATTTTAAACCATAAAGGGGTGGCAGAGGAGGTTAGGGGGGTGTTGATTTTTGCCCCCCAAAATCTCTTGCAAGAGGATTTGGTAAATACTGCCAAGCTAGAGAGCACGCATGGCTTTTATGTGTGTTTTGCCCCCTTAAGGCATGGCGAATACCGCTGTTCTTTCATCATCACTTGTGGGGTGCAAAATCTTAAAGAAGCCCAAGCTTGCCCCGCTTTTAAAAAACTCTTTGAGGACGACAAAGCCAAATACCACAACAAATACGGCGCGAAATTTCGCTTAGACCACTACGATTACCCCCTTAGTTTGTTAAGGCTGGTGGCGTTGTTTAACGATTTGCCCGTGCAGGATTTTAAAGTGGGGGGTGTGGGCTCTAGGCAAGCCTTCCCTAGAAGGGCAGATGTGCTGTTTTTAAGAGGCACACAAGCACGCCAGAAAAGATACATGAATGAAGCCATCGAGTGCTATGAAAAGAGCGCGAAACTGGGCGATGTGGAGAGTTTCTATGAGCTAGGCAAGCTCTATAGCAATGATATGACGCTACGCTCTTTTAAGGGGTGTCCTAACTTCACCAAAGCCCTAGAATACCTGAAAAAAGCGGGGGACATGGGGGACACAAGGTCTTATGCCTTGTTGGGGGATTTTTATTTAAAGGGTAGGGGGTGCCTGTGGATATAGAGAAAGGCTTAGAATACCTAAATCGAGCGGTGGATATGGGTTCTATCAATGCTTGCTTTAGATTAGCTAACTTTTATCTTGAGGATGTCTTGCATAAAGACCCTAAAGAAGCAAAGGATTATTACGACAAAGCCCTTAAAATGTGTCAAACCAAGCTAGAAAAAGCGGATATTTGCTATGCCATTTCTCGGCAATACATGGGGCGTAGTGAGGGC
>NZ_AP028024.1 GCF_030296895.1 Helicobacter felistomachi | reverse complement strand
GGCTTGGTAGCGTCCTTTAGCCTCTTGCTCTATCTGTGTAATGCGCTTCTTCAGGTCAGCGATGCTCAAACCCTCATCTTTCAAGGCTCGCAAAGCTTTATAGTCATCCTGCGTGAAGAGCTTCAAATCACCAAGTCCTTGATTAATGGCAATCATTTGCTTTCTCACACTCTCAAACAGGGGCTTGGCTTCTTTGAGTGTGAGTTTCTTGTTTTGTTTGTCTTGTGGAGCAAAGATGGTAACAAGGTCTATGAGTGTGGTTTCTAGTTCTATGCTGTGGTCTTGAAGTTCTTGGTTCTCTTGGATTAGGGTTGTTTGGGTTTGTTGTAGCGTGGCGTTGGCTTGCTCTAATTCAGTCTTTTCTTGTTTAAGGGTGTTTAACTCTATTTGGGTGTTTTTAGCACTTGCTTGTAAGTCTTGGATTTGTGCTTGGTAGGTTGAAACTTCTTTAGCAAGTGAGTTATTGCTGTTTTGTAGGGTTGCATTGTGGTTCTCTAATTCAATCCGTTTTGCTTTTTCTTGCTCCATGAGTTGTGCGTAGGCTCTAGGCTTCACACGCTTTCTGCCCGTGCCTTTGACCAAGTTGCCGTTTTCATCATAATAATCACGCTTACGCTCACCCCTTTGCATCCTTAAGATTTGGGCGGTTTCTGTTTGCATATTCATTAGAGTAAAGGCAGACACTTCTTTAAAGCGGTTTTTGCCCGTGTTCTCATCAAGGGTTACAAACTCCATATGGGCGTGGTGGTTGATCTGTGTGTTGCCAAATTCATCAATATGCCCTTCATCTCTATGGATGGCGATTTGGTAGCATTGAAAGCCGTATTTGGCTTTAAAGTGGTCTGCTAGAGTTTCTAAGTTCTGCATTGTGGTTGTATCTTTGATGTTGACAACAGCACTTTGTAAATAGCTCTTGGCTTGAAATTTCTGCCCTATCCTTGCTACATAGACAGCGATGGCCTTATCCACGATTTGTTTTCTTAATGCCCTTGCTTCTACACCGCTTCTATTACACTTAAAGCCGATTTGCCGCTCCTTAGGCAAAAGATAATTAGGGGGTGTGGTGCGGTCATTGTGAAACAACTGCACATCGTTTCTAGTGCGCTCAAAGTTGATGGATGCAATCGCTCCCATTGCTTGCTAGTTACTTTTGTGGATTTTGATTAGCTTGTGGGTTGTGTGGAGTGTCTTTGTCTTGTATGTTAAAAGTTTTGTTTTTATCATCGGGTTTAGACAAGTCAAGCCCTTGTTTTTGTGCTAGCTCTTTAATAGCCCCCTCTAGTCTCTCCTTAATGTCATTTCTTTCGGTCTCAAGTTTTTTTATTTTGGTTTCTAATCTTGCTTTCTCAGCATCAATTTTTGTAAGGGCTTTGTCAAGCTTATTCACCTTAGCTAAGAGTTCTCGTTTTTCTTGGGCTTTTGTTTTTTGTTTCCCTTTAGATTTGTTGCTATCTATTTCAGGTTTATTTGCCATGTTAGCTCCTTGTGTTTTTATTTAATCTGTGATTTTACCATGCAATATACACAATGGCGTTTTTTATATCATATTGATAATGGCTTAGATTGCTTTATCTATGCCATGTTACTATTAAATCCCCCGTTAGGGGCAAATTACCACAAACAAGCTTGCGCCGTGTCCCCTTTAGGGGTGTGGTAATTTGCGCAAATTACTACCCCTTAAAAAGGGGGCGTTCGCAAGCTCACTTAGTAATTTGCCACTCAAACGCCGTGGGGGCTTAATGCTATGTATATTGATTTGAGAGTGTATTGTCAGTAGAGTGAGTTGAGTTGGGTTTTGTAGATAAAATCTTAAATGTGTTTAAGATGTAGGATGCTCTAGGAGCGGTGAGGGTATGCTAGAGTGCTGGTTTTAGTTTAGCTTGCAGTTGTAGAGGATTTGCGCACACCACTGAAAATGTTTTGGAGCATCCACATGTCAAAATCTTTTTGAGTTTTGAAGGTGTGGATAAAAAATTCAGGGGATGTGCATGTGGGGACTTTTTGTTTAAAGAAGTTTATGTCTTGTTTGTTTTGAAAGTAGTTTTTAGCAATCTTTAAATCTGTATCTGTAGGTTCTAAAATTTTAAGAACGCATTTTAAATTTTCTTGTGTGGCTTTTGTGTGTTCTGTGTCTTTGACTTTGGCAACAAGTTGCACCTTATTAAAAGTGTAAATATGGCCATTTTGGCAATTTACAACTAATTTGCCTCCGTATTCAGGGATTGGTTTTTCAAAGATATAGATTTCTAAATCACTTGCATTCTTAGCGGGTGTGTTATGTTGTGATTTAGTGGCAGTGTGTTTTGTAGTTGCTTTAGGTGTTTTTGCAATGTTTATGTGTGGGGAGTTAGTCTTATGGGCGGTGTTTAAGAATTTGTTTTTGAGATCCTCAAGGTCTTCAAACACAAGAGTTAGGTATTCATTGCCATCGACTCCAAAGTAGTTTGTATATTTCTTATACAGCGCAATCACCGATAAAATTTCAGGGTCTAAAACCCCATTGACACGAAACTGCACGCAAATTTTTCTAGTTTTGGGGCTAGGCTTGATGTCTTCGATCATAGCATCGTTAAAAGTAAAATCTTTGCCTTCTTTGTCTTTTACACTCAATTTGCCCCGCATCTCTTTTAGACTCTCAAGAATCTTTAAATCTTTTTTTGTGAAGCGTTTAAGGGGGGTTTTAGAGCTCTCTTGTGCTTTTTCTAACTCTTGAATGGCAGGGTTTATGGTAACTTCAAAGGTGTAGCCTAGAACACGCCCGCCCCGTGTCTTGGCTTTATTTTTAATGACCTTTACTGCTTTATAGGGAGGTTCAAAGGGATTCTTGGGGGTTTTTTGGGTGAGTTGTTTAATGGCTGGGTTTAGCATGTAAATGTCAATATCACTTATTCTTGTGCCTTTAGGTATGCCCATAAAAGCACAAAAGCCCTCAAAATTATTTTCGTAGCTATACACTTCAAAAACGGCGTTTTTGGCAGCGTTCTTAAATTGCTCTAGAAGTCTAAACAAATTCTTGGCATATTTACCGCTTAAGTCGATAAAAGTTTGGAGCTTCATGCTCGTGAAATTTGCCTTTAAGTCGTTAAGCAAGTAAGTGAAATAGGGGTTGTTCACTTGTATGTCTAAGTATTTAACATTTTTTTGTTTATCATATTCAACGGTAAAAACCCTAAAAAACATGACCTTACTTCTACTTATGTTGTCATTGGGTAGGTACCTAATTAGATCAAAATTAGCTCCTGCTATGTTGTTGAAGAGATCAGCAGTTAGTTTATAAAGCCTTTTATTAGGCATATAGGGGTCACCCGCTAAAGCCTTTAGCTCTTGGGGGCTAAAGCGGATAATGGTGTCATTCTTGTCTTTTAAGCGATTGCAAAGACTAAAAAACAAATTGTTTTCAAGTTCACCTAATGTGCCTAGATTGACTTTGTAAAAATTGTTATGGATGATGATTTGCCCTCGATTAGCGATGCTTAAATTCTTTGCTAAGACAGGGGCTTTTATGGGGGTATCATCCACAGGGATTAAGCCTTGTACCTCTGCTTCTGTGGTTTCTTTAGTCTGTTCTCGTGAGTTTTCTTGTGGTTGTGGTGTTTCTTGTGAAGATTGTTGCGGTGGTTGTTGTTTCGTAATTGATTGTGTAGGTTCTGTAATGGGCGCCAAATTTTGTGGCTTGTCTTTTGGCTCTATCCACTCTGTCCAGCTCGTTAAGGTGATTTCTATGCGCTTAATACAATCTTTAATACCATCTTCTAATTCCTGTTTAACACTAGGGCGAGTGGTTTTAGGCATAAATTTCTCTAAGTCAGCCATGTAATTTATGAAGTGCTTTAATTTTTTAATAGCATCTTTCGAGGTATTAATACCCCCGGTGTCTTCAGTACCCCAAACAGTTTCATTTTCTAAAACAATGGTTGTAATCTCTTTAATCACCTCCGCTTTTTCAGCAAACAGCTCTTTAAGTTTTACAGGGTTGTCTGTGTTTTGGCACTCTAAAATTTTCAAAGCATCTAAATCACACCTTAGAGACTCAAGTTGCCCGTATAGTGAGTCGTTTCTATCCACTTTGCCTCTCGCAAAATTTATTTACTAAAACCACTCCTTTAACCTTTTTTTATTTAAGATTAATGGGTAAATTTTGGTGACTATAGCGTAACTTTTAAAAATTTTCGCTAATGACGCAATTTATCGTTAAAAACACTTTGTTCCAACGCAATTTATCGTTAAAAACACGCAATTTATCGTTAAAAACACGCAATTTATCGTTAAAAACACCTCAAGACTACCTATATAAAGAGTAAAAATTAAAGAAAAAGTTTTTAAAAACCGCGCCCGTATGTCATGCGTCCGTGTTCTATAATATCTTGCTAGGTTGTGTCGTCAAATTAAAAGACTTAATAAGAAAAACTACAAAAAGTGGGCTTAAGCTTTCAAACTCTAAAAACTCATTTGCAATCTATCCATACAAAAAGACAAAAACAAAGCAGAACGCACACAAAGGTAAGCCAAGCTGACGCTTGGCATCTATATGCTCTTGGGGGCAAGCCCCCAAACCCCCAAGAGAGAGTTTTAAAGTGAGAGATGAGTTTGTTTTGTGGCTTTATGGTGTTATTGCAGTAAAAAGAGCTTTTTGGTTTTTAAACACCAAAAACACCCCTGCAGTAAAATGGGCTTGGGGAGTTTAAAAATGAGAATCAGCGTTTAAAGGCTCATAGGACACTTTCTTGGGTTAAAGAGTGTTTGGTATGGGTTAGGGGTGAAGTGATGGTTGTAGGGGCTTCTAGGGAGCTAGGATAAAATACACAGACAAAAGGTAAAACTTGCAAGCGGCAGTTCTCTACCCTAAAGTGGCTTCTTAGGGCTTTGGAATAAAGATGAAATTATTCGTTTGAAACCTTTACATTCTTCGGAGTAACAATACTTGGATTGTGTAGAATAGAATGATAGGACAAACATAGCGTTTAAAGCGCTTTTAAAGGACCGTAGAGCGAAAGGCTAGGGGTTGGGAGTATCAAACAATGGTTTTGGGGTTGAAAGCAGTTGTAGGGGCTTATAAGAGCAATAAAAACCTAGCTCAAAATTTAGCCATCAAAAATGTGGTAGCACAAAAGCTAAAAAGTGTGTTACAATGTGTTCGTAGCCCGTTTTGGGTGAAGACTCGTGTTGGACTTGACAGCACAGAGTTGCCCTGCCTTTTGAGTAGGGAATATCAGATCACTTCGTTTTTGATTTCTCTCTGAGAGTTTCTAAAGTCTGTCTATCTACTCTTGACACTTTATTGCGCCTGCGTCTAGCATCAAATATGCGGATTTGGTGGAGTTAGAGCAATTTGTTCTACACCTCTGCTATCCTTAAACAAGTGATGGTAGGGCATTTCTCTCTTGTATGTTTTGCTAGAAGGGGGCACGCCCAAGAAGAGTTTATTGGCTAAGACCCGTAACACCAAAACAGGGCGTGTAAAGCTTGCAGATTTTCCATAGAGTTCACACCCTACATTGTAGCCTACGTAAACCCAATAGGTATACCCGGCGATAAATACGTTTTTGAAACCTTGCTTAGGGTGATCATGCTGTTTTTAAAAAGTGTGGATTTGATTGAAAAAATCAGTGCATGCGATTATAGGCAAGAAAAAAATAAGCAAATGGGCGTTAGTAGTAGTGCCCCCAAAACTTCCATAGAGTGATATAATTACCGAAACATTTTGGAGATGAATATATGCCAAATTTAAAACATACACAAGTTGAAATGAAACAGCCATTACATGAAAAGCAGGTAGAAATAAGTGAAGAACAACGCGCAAAAATCGTTCAAGATGCCCGTGTTGCATGTCGAAAAAGACTCGAAGATCCAAACATTTTAGCGGTCTATAAAAGATTGGCAGACAAATAGTTTGATTTATATCAATATTGGTGAAACCATTGATATACATAATGAGATATTGGAGCTGACGGGGGGACTAAAAGGAATAAACCCTACTAGCATAGGTTACCTTGAGAGTGTGCTCAAACACATTAAGAATGATGATTACTACCCAACATTTGAGAGCAAAATAGCGCACCTTTTCTTTTCATGTGTCAAATTTCATCCATTTCCAGACGGCAATAAAAGAACAGCTGTTTATCTCTGTATGCATTTCTTTTTCATCAATAAGAAAGAAATAATGGATAAACTTGAAGAAAAATTGGAAAAACTTGTATTGGATGTTGCCGAAGACAAAATCTCAAAAGATGAATTAAGAACTATCTTTAAAAATTTTTCGGTCAAGGCAAACCAAAAATATGAGGACAAAATACACATAACACAACTGTTCATAAGCGACTGTGAAACAAAAGAGTAGCTTGAATAAGTTTATTCTCAATACCTCATTCTACCAAATTACTAAATTCTTAACAAAATGGCATACAAACTAAGCGACTTATCTTTACTCCAAAAGGAGCAACTTTTTAGAACCTTGCGTGTTACACTCACGCACCACAGCAACGCCATAGAAGGTTTAAGTTTGCAATTAGGCGAAACTAAGCAACTTTTAGAAAAGGGTTTAACCGCACCTAATAAACCCCTACACGAACAGCTCATTATTTTGGGCTTTGCTAATGCCTACGACTTAGTTGTGCGTGAGGCTAGCAACAAAGACATGCTTTTAACCACTAGTTTTATTAAAGATTTACACTATTTGTTGTTTAAGACCGCTTTAGACATAACCCCGCAATTTGTTTCAAAGCCCATCGGCACTTACCGCACCGCTGAAGTCATTGTGGCGGGTGCAAATTTTGCCCCCACTCCCCCCATTTTTATCGCCCAAAAGTTAGAAAACTTATTGTTTCAATATCCAAGTAATGCCCTTGATCTAACCCAAATTGCTGTGTTTCACGCCGAATACGAGCGTATTCACCCTTTCATTGATGGCAATGGGCGCACAGGTCGGTTGATCATGGCGTTTCAAGCTATCCAAAACGATTTAGTCCCCCCTTTGATTGTAGATAGTCGGCGGGCGGAGTATTTGAGCTTTTTAGAAAGTTGTAAAGCAGAGGGTGATTGTGGCGGATTTGCTCGTTTTTTAGAAAGTTGCCAAGAGCAGAGCTTAGAACATGTAGAGCAATAAATGCCGAAATTAACAAGGAAATAAGCAATTTTAAATACCTACCAATAGGCAAGGCAGACCCGCAAAAGGCAAGCGAGCTAAAGGGAGAGGCGCAAATGTATTTGAGGGACTTGTATAGCCTTAACAATGAATTGCCAAAGATTTTAGAGCAAATGCTCCAAGAGCAAGCCCAAAAAGGGAGCTGGGGCAAACACATTTAGCATTGTATTTAATGCAATTTGAAATATTACTTATTGTATTTAATATAATTCTAAATACTTTTTATTGTTTTAAATGTGTGGGAGTTAAGAGCAAAAAACACGAAACTTTGTTATAGCTAAAAAACATCAAAAAGGTGAAGGAATGAATCCGGATGAACAAAGCCTAGAAAACGCTAAACAGCTCTTTGAAAACGGGGCAATTAACGACATAGAAGTCGGCACGATTAGGGGACTACAAGATATACATAAAGCCTTGTTTCAATGGCTTTATGACTTTGCAGGGCAAATTAGGAATAAAAATATCTCTAAAGGCTACTTTAGATTTGCTTCGACCATGTATATCCACGAAATCCTTAAGAAAATTGAAGCGATGCCCCAAACAAACTTTGAAGAAATCATAGAAAAATATGTGGAAATGAATGTGGCACACCCTTTTATGGAGGGCAATGGCCGTGCCACGCGCATTTGGCTAGATTGTATGCTCAGAAAGGAATTAGGGCTCGTAGTGGATTGGCAGTTTGTGGATAAACATGTATATTTGTCGGCAATGGAGCGCAGCCCTATTAATGATTTAGAATTAAAAACATTGCTCAAGGCGTATTTAACAAATAAGGTCGATGATAGGGAAGTTATTTTTAAGGGCATCACACAATCCTACTACTATGAGGGTTTAGAGTTAATGTCTATTGTGCCAAAAACCACGGGTAAGCAAAAATAAACGGCAAAGAAGACCCGCCTACAAAGGTCGCTGTTATAACAAAACCACACCCAAATTGCCCTTAAAGATTAATATAATTCTTAAGCCCCGCAAAATAGGGGGTTTGTTTGGTGGGCTTTAAGGCGATGGGCGCAGAGCTACTTTAGCCCCCTAAGATTTGCAGTAAGCCAAGACTTGCTAGCTGTGGTTTTTCAATGCCTCACAGACCACACTTTTAGCATCCTTTGCTCTTTGGCAAATCACTTCACTACACGCCTTGATCAAACCACGGCTCGGGCGGTATTTAGGATGTGGAGTGAAAGTAAAGTTTTTAAGCTTATCGCATAAGTCTAAATGCCTAGGCGTGGCGTGCATTTCAACAAGTTTATCAAGTTTATTAAAGCGGTAGCCCAAACTGCTTTTAAAATAGTATGGTCGTATGTAAGCTAAACTAAAATACTTATCAATCCCCCATCGATCGATGAAATTAAAAATTGCCCATCCATTATCAAAGATAGGGGCGGGTTTGACAAGCTCGTTTGTATCGTTATTAACGAGCATCCCAAAATTACCCAAATGGCGGTCAATGTTGCCAATAATGGCATCAAAGAGCATTAAATCGCTAAAGGCTTGCTTACCCATCACCGCTTCTATGGCTTGCCTTAACTTTTCATAATCAAAATCAAATCCTCTCTTTTTCAACACCTCATAAGGCAAACACTCCCAAATGGCTAAAAACCCCACTTCTTGGCTTGTAAAAAGGAGGCAAGTGCTGAATCTTTCACGCCTTCCCCATTCCCCAGTCCCTTTTTCTAAACCATAAACCACACAATCTAAACCCATAGCTTGTGCGACTTGGGACATATAGTATTCACATAAGGGCTCTCTAGCCACAACATAGCGCAGTTCATCTCCCTCCCCTGTCCCCTTGATGAGTTCAATAACGCCCTGAGAGGTTCTACGCCAACACTTTCTAAGCATACCATCAGTAGTGGGCTCAGGGCTTAGGATTTGTCCTTGTGTTTGCCCTCTACACCCATTAAAAGCCACTCCTTGCAAAATGGGATTAAACTCATTTTCAAAAAGATTGACATTAGCCCACGCATAAAGGTGTGCTTTGTCTGTAGGCACAACCCAAAAGCTGTCTTTCAAAGAGAGGGCAAAAGTTATGTTGAGATAAGACAAAGGATTTTTTTCATCAGCCTCTATGCCTCCCTCTAGGGCGTTTAAAATTGAATAAGCAAAACAGCGATTATCGGGGACTTTGCGTTTGCGTAGCCATCTTAAAAGGTGCTTTTCGCTTGCCTCATTGACACGGATATAGTAAGGCAATAGGGCTTCATTTAACACTTTAAAGTGTAGGTTCTTGCCCTCGTTTAGCACTTCAAATTCTAAAACGGAGCGGTTTTTGTTTTTGAGGGTGTAGTGCATTTATACTCGCTTTTTGGCATTGTTTGGCATTAATTAATTATAGGCATCAAAGCTTGGCTGTTTGGGCTGAAAAAGGAGGCTAGTAATGATGGCTTAAGTCGCCAAAAGCTCTTACAAAGTTATTCAAAGAGCAAGAGATGAGATCTTTACATTAAGCCACTCATCAAAGCCATAAAACCTTTTATATCTCCCTTAACACCTCTAACGCTTCCAGCACCTTCACCATCGCCAAGGTGTCTAGCTTGCAATACTCCAAAAGGGCATTTTTGGTTTGTTCTTGTTGCTCTTTTGGCAAGCTAGGCATTTTGGCATAGATGGCCATCGCTTCTGTGCCCTTATGTACCAATTCCAAATCCTTATAAGCCCTTTCAAAGTCTGGCGCTAAAGCAGGCAAGACCTCTTTAATGCTAGAACTGCCATGCATGCCGGGGGTGTAATAGTATTTCTTGGCAAAAGGGGTTTCTAGATCAATAATGTTTTCACTGACAGTAAGCAAAGCTTTACTTAGGTCTTGGTGTGTTATTTGGAATAATTGTGCCAACTCTTCTAATCTTCCCTTTTCAAATTGTGCATGGTAAGCCAACACACACGCACCGCTAGGGATGTCAGTCACCAGCCTTTGGGCTAATTCTAAACGCCCATCGCTGCCACACTCGGCTAAAAACTCTCTGTGCTCTAGTTTACCATCACCATGATCGATGTGGATAGAGTATTGGAAGGGGACTTGCCCATGGGGTTTTGTGCCATCAAATGGAGGGATGGCGGGCTTATAAGTTTCAAAATCCAAATGATAGGCGGGGTATCTTATGGTTTCCAAAAACTTTTTAATCTCCTTCTGATCGATGTGTGCCTTGCCATTTAAAGCGCATTCCACTTGTATTTTTTGATTGCGCGTGAGAGCTTGGATGTCCTCTTTTTCTAAATCTGTGAAAAAAATTTTCTTGTTTTGGTATAACTTCATGATCTTGGAACTAAATTTGTGGTTTGTAATGGCAAAGATATGCTCATGCCCTACAATCCCCCGCTGTTTTTCCCAACAATGATGTTTTGCCAAGCACTCATAGGGTTTCTTACAATGCGCGCCAATGTCGGTATCTGGTTCTTGTGGGTTTTTTAGGGTGTTGTGTATGTCCTCTAAACGCTGAAGCATTTCGCTTTGAAAATCCTTGACAAACCCTAAAAAATCGTGCTTGATGAACAACTTTTCTAAATCCAGTGCCCCTTGTTTTGTGTAGGTGTTGTTGAGGCCAACTAAGTAAGCCCCCTTAATCTCGTAGCCACAACCTTTAAGGACATAGTATTGCACCGCCAAATCCCATAAATATTTCTTTTTAGGAGGTTTTGCTTTGGTGTCTTCAAAAACATTTGTGCTGCTTTTAACTTCGTTTAACACCACGCCATCGCTGTGGATTTCTAAAATATCCACCATCACAACAACCCCTTGAAACTCAAAAGTAGCCTCATAAATGATTTTAACACCTTGCTCTAATAATTCTTGTGTGCGTGCCACCATCTGCTTAATGTCTGCGTTTTGAGCCACCTCTACCCCACCGGGGAACAACTTCCGTGCTAATTGCCCCACCTCTTTGCCCTCTTGCATCTTATCGTCCAGTTCTCCATGCACATCATTGGCTTTCCCTAAAATCTCTGGTTTGTGTTCTGCAAACCACAGCATTTTAGGGCATCGCATGCCTTGGATAAACTTAGATTTAGACAACATCTCTTCTCCTTTGTGATGAAATTTGTATCTTGCTATTTTTAAAACACCCAAACATTAACCATTTTTCTTAGGTATGTTCAGTGGAATCTTCATGGGCTCTTTTTTGTTTGTGATGGTCTCTGCCGTGATGATGCACTTGTAGCCACGCCACTTTTCCATGCTAAATCTCAGTGTATGGATCACTCGACTTAAAAGGGTTTTAATGGCACGCATGCCCGTGCCCTCTTGCATGGCTTTCTCAATCAATATCTTTTTAGCTTCCTCATCAATTTCTAAGACACTGCCATGCTCTCTAAAGTTGTCTTTGAAGGGTTTGGACTCGTTGTCAATGGCATCAGATAACATCTTATGATCGACAGGCTCTAACACCACAACATTGCCAATGCGCCCGATAAACTCTCTAAACAGCCCACAACGCTGTAAATCCTGACTGCTCACTTCTTGTGGAGTTATACTGGACGGTGTAGGCTTAGTGTTTGTAAAGCCAATGGAGTTTTTAGGTTGTGTTGTTGTGTTTAAGTGCGTGTAAAGGTCTTTAAAATGCCCAGCAAAGATAAAGAGTATTTCATCGGTTTTTAGAGTGATGTCTTGCTTGTCGTAGGTGAAGGTTACACTGTGTCCTTCCATGGGCTTTAATAATTCGGTTTGCACCAAAGATTTAAACTGGTTGTCGGTAACCTCCATGCCTAGCTTATCCACTTCGTCTAAGAAAATCACCCCCTTTTGGGCTTTTTCTATGTCTTTGCCTGCACTGACATATAGCCCAACAAAGATGCTCATCAATTCCTCACCTTTCCACCCTGTGGGGGTTAGATTAGAAGCGTCTGCAATGTAGTAGGGGATGTCTAGCTTTTTTAACAGCGTGGTGGTCATAAAAGTCTTGCCACTGCCTGAGGGACCGATTAAGAGCATGTTGGTTTTAGGCATGCAAGGTTGTCCCATAAAGCGGGCGTAATGATCGCTAAGCGTAACACAAAGTGCCTTCTTAGCCTCTTCTTGACCGCGCACACAGTCCAAGTGTTTGTATAATGCCTCTGGAGTGTAAGAAGCTTGTGGCTCATCTTCAAAGGGATCTATGCCCTCCTCTAGCATCTTAGATAACAATTTTGCTTGTTCCTTTGAAAAAGCCTCATATTGTTGGTATTCCCACTCATCCCATTCTTCTTGGGTCATTGGCTCTTCTTGAGTCGTTTCAACCATTGAGGGTCGTTGATCTCTTTGTGTGGAGAGGCTGTCTTTATTAATCTCAGGATTGTCCAACATGAGCAAAGTGCGTATCTCGTGTATAGGTGTGGGCTCTTGGTTTAAAGAGATGGCAAGGGGGAAAAAGTTAGAAACTTTTTCTACTCGCCATGCCTCTTTTTGTACTGCAACACAACAAGGAAGTCGCAAATGAATTAACAAGTTATACACACAAGACCAAAACGCACGAAGTTTTGAGCTTTCTTGCAGATGGGTTAATATAAATTGTTGTGGGTATTTTAGCCGCTCATATAGAGTTTCTAGCACGCCTTCATTACATTTGTTCAAAATTTCTTTTAAGCGTGCAAAGGCCCATAATCTAAAAGCAACAGGGAAGTAATAGTGGTGTGTATTTTGTGTAGGATGAGACACGCTTGCAAAACAGATGTGGGCATCTTTTAAAGCTCTATCCAGTCTTGGCATGTGTGCAAACTCTAAAAACCCACAATCTCTTTCTAGCCACAAGCGCATGAGTCTTTTAGATGAATGTGATGGTACAGAATCTAGGGGTTTTTTGCATAAAATGTCGATCAAGCGTTTAAGAACAGCTCTATCCTTCTTTTCTTGTTGTTCTAAAAACTTCAAGAAGTGATTCATGGATTCTCGTGGCAATGAAACTTTTGGAGTGTTCGCATTGGGTGTAATCGCAAACACCAAATCCCCATCCACACAATAAGGTTGTAATTTACAAAAAGCCTTGCACAACTCAAAATCATTGCCCTTGAAAGCCCCAAGCAAATCCTGCTTAAAAGCTTCAAAAGGGATTTTAAAATCGCCAAACAACCCTCCATAATTGCTCTTTAGATAATGCTGGGCGACATGATCGCAAATTTGCTTAGAAAAGGAAAAGCACCCGCATATGAATTTTTCAATTTGAGCAGAGTTTGCAAAAAGCTGTTTGGGTTCTATGCTTTGGCGTTCTTGGCAGATTTGGGGGAAAAACCAATACTCCCCACAATCTTGGGCAATTTGGGAAAAATCAAGCTTTTGGACTTCTCTTTCTTCCCCTAATTTAGGAAAGTCCCAAGCCTCATCTCCCAACTTTCTGCCCTGTTTTTTTAACAAAGTCTTGGCATAGGCTTCATGCTCTTTGACAAAATCAAGGGCATAATTTTTAGGCAACTTGCCCCCATTTTTAAAAATGCGCTTGCTGATGCGTTTTGCTAAATCGTAACGCACACCTTTTCTAATGAGAAACTCTTGCAACTTGTAGTAACCAATTTCAATGAATTTTTGCATCGCTTCCCTTTCAGTTTTGATTAAGGTTATCGAAAAGCACAATCATGCTAAAACACTCTAGCTTACATATTTCTTAATTGTATAAACAAATATCTATTTTCACACACTAAACGCAGAACTTGATTTTTATTAGGTTTTTGTGTATAAACATTTTTTGAATTTCTTAAAAAGGTTGATTTTGTCAGAATCTCCAAACCATAACAATAGCCCACAACAAAAACCTGCTTTGTCTGTCATCGTGTGTAGAGGGCGCAATAAAAACTACCTAGAAGTGCCCAAGGTTCCAGTAGATCACCGCTTTGATCTTTTCACGCCTCCACCTCCTAGAAGATACCCACTGGGTTTGTTTCATAAAAAAAGTTTAAAGCGTTTTGAAAGGCTTTATCAAAAAGCCAAAGAGCGCAAATCCCGCCTACAAGGCAGGAAAAGAAGTGGATTTGGTCCTCTAAAGGACAACACGCTCTTAAAGCTTGTCTTTAATGTCTACGAACACACGGCCCATAGCCAAATCACCCGTTTAATCGGTAAGATTGCCCGCTCTACGGGATTTGCCCTCTTAGAATACACCCAAATCACACCTGTCGCTTATGAAGTGTGGTTTTTCACTTTGGATTTAAAGAGTGGCAAACAACTGGCAAGGTATTCTGAGGCTTTGAGTAAAGAAAACCTAATGCGCTTTCAGAGTTTGATTTATGAAGTTTTAGACCCACAGACAGAAGTTCCCGAGCAAGGGATGTTTATCTCCAGTAAAGAGTATTCAAGACTCACACGGATTGAGCAAGAACACCAAGACTTACAGGCTAAACTTAAAGAAGTTGAAACAGATGCCACTGAATTTATTGATGCTCTTGAAGAGTGGTTGTTTTTTACACAGCTGACAAATGCCAACACTGAATTAGAATACCTTTGGCGTTTTTGTGAAAAGGCAAACCCCTTTATGAAAAAGTATTTTGGGAGTTTGATTGGGCTTAAGGAGTTTGGGGGACAAAGGGCTTTGAGCTACCCTAATTTGAGCGTGCAAGAATTGGAGTGGATTAAAAGAGAGAAGAGAGGGTTTGGTTTGGCTAGAACACAGGCAACCAAGTACAAAATGGACTAAATTACAATCCTAGTACTAGCGCATTATCTGTCCTTTCTTTTTGTTCCTCTTTTTGCCATAGCAAAGCTGGAAGCAATGCGCTGTTTAAGTCTCTCGTGTTTATATGGCTTTAATTGCACATTGTATTTTTTTAATTGCGCCCTGCATGCCTTCAATTCCTCTCGCTTTTCTCTGCGTTCTTGTAAAGAAGTGGTGATGTTGTCCCAAGCAAATTTAAAACACACATTCTTACACCATTTTGTATCAAAAATGAGAGTGTGTTCATTTAACAAGTGCCCTAAGCGCATCCATAAATCCTCGTCTTTTAGAGTAGGGCGATCTGTTAGAGATCTAAAACGAGAGACATTCTCCAAAAGATAAGAGGACTTTGTGTGTAAAAAGACATAAGAGGGTTGTCCAATACTGCCTAAGACTTTACATAGAGTATACAAATACATCCGATCCAAATCCCAAGACAGCACGCTAGTGGGTGGCACACCCTGCAAGGTGTGTTCTAGGTGTTGCCAAGGTTCAAGTTTTCTTTGCTCTAATGAAAGAGTTTCGTCTTTCTCTTTATAAAACAAAGTGAGCACCGCTCCATATCCGCACACTTTGGCTTTATCGGCATACACGCAACCGATGTGTGCATCCACTAATAACTTTTTCTCTTTTAAACGCCAAAATTTATTCTCAAATTCCTTTAGTCCAAAGGGTGGTGGGAGTGTTATACGGGGCTTTAGGGTCTGTGTTGTTGCTTTTTTTCTGATCATGTGTTTAGTATATCCTTATTTTGTTTGCAGTTGTGTTTTCATATTGTTAAGGAGCTTTTTACACGATCTGTGTAACAATAAGCATGAAATTCAACGGGGGGCTCCCCCGGCTTGAAGATTAGTTTTTAGTTGCTTCGCTGGGTTTTTCGCCCTAAATTTCGCAGTAAAAACTCTAAAAAATACTCGATTTTCTCGTATGCAAGATTCACAGGACTTATGACATTAATTTAGGGCGTGCAGACGAACAATCAATACATGCGTAGGACAAGATGTATCCTGCCGATGCTTGGGAAAAGGCGTGGACAGAGATTATTGAAAGAGGTTATTGATATGAAATTAGAATTAGTTGATTTATTAATATACAAATGATGAGTCAAAAAGACTATATCCTCAAAAACAAAGACACCCCTGTATTGTCTTTTAGTGTAATGACAAGCAGGGTTGTTGATCATAAAATCCACAACAGCACACTCTTGCCTTTCTACCTTAAGATCAATGGCGTAACAAACGACACCATCTTTGATTGGTTTTTTTACCGCAAAATCCCCCAAAAACCGCGCCTATGTACGTGGGGTGTTACAGAAACTAGACTTAACCAGCCCTCTGTCTTATTAGACAGCACACTGGCTTTGTCACTCAACGATAGCTTTTGGGTCGTGCCACAGCAGGAACAAGGGCTTTTGTGGGTAGATTACAATCTTTATGATCATGTCTTTAATGAAGAATTGCAAGAAGTGGCTTTTAGTGGGGTAAAAAAGCAAATACAGGGGCGTGCAAAATCACCAGAGCTAACCACAAACGGTATACTAAAGAAATATTTGCGCAAAAAAGAAGGGCGCATTGAGCTTTTCAAGGGACAAACTACAGGCAGTTTTTATAAAGGGGGTAAAGAAGCCTTTTGCGAATACTATATGACTCAAGTGGCTGAAGCCATGGGGCTAAATTGTGTAGAATACGACCTAGAAATGCATGAATATGATATGGTGAGTGTATGCACACTATTTACAAGTGCTTCTGTGGGCTATGTGCCTATTATGGATTTTCTTAGTGGTGATTTAAAAGACTTGTTTAGAAACAAAAAACACATAGAAACCATAGAATCTTATTATGGCGTGCAATCTCTAGCGGATATGATGATTTTTGATGCGTTAATTGTTAATCAGGATCGCCATTTGGGTAACTATGGCGTGCTGGTGGATAACGATAAACAAGAAATTCTAGCTCCGGCACCTTTATTTGACCACGGGCGCAGTTTCTTTAACTTGATTTTGAAACAAGATATAGGCTGTATGGGTGAAGCGTTGGCGTTGAAAAGTAAAGGTGTGCTGAATTACTTTGGTTACACTTTTGCTCGGCAGGTCAAAGCTTTTGCTCAAGAACACCATATCGCTATGCTAGAAAGATTGCGAGATTTTACCTTTGCACGCCATAAAGAGCATAATTTAGATGAAGTATGGCTACAAGCAGGTGAGCGGTTTATCCGAGAGCGGGCACAAAATTTAATTAAAATCGTTGAGACTAAAATCAAACCTAAATTACTTAGTTTTTTGTGGCGAAAATAAACCACAGCATGATAGTCTTGTCGCCATGGATTTTAAGACTAATTTGTTTAGCTTACAGAGCAATTAATTTTTTAAACAGACCAAATAGTCCTAAACTATAGTAAAACAGTATCTAGAGCCATTTTGCATTTCATTTAAAGGTTATTTTATATTGATTATGAGTTGCTCATTGCAAAACAAAATCCAGGACAAACACCGCAAGGTGTATCGCAAGCTTCAAAAGAGTGTATCCAAACTTGCTATGAATAACCGAGTACACACTGGATCGTTGCATGTAAAAAAGGTTGTCAGGTTATCAACTGCGCCGTAAAATTTTCCATAACTAAAATCATTGCCACTTCGCCCAAATAATCAAAAGTGTCGTAGGCAAGCCTATAGCTTGTATGTCAAATTTCAAGCTTGTTTTCACATATGTTTCGGCGCTATGCAAGCGCATTGAGAATGACCAACCTTTATCCAAATACAATTCTAAGGTTGTTTGCTTCTTTGGTTTAAAATCCAAGCTGATGATTCGAGTGGGGAAGTCTAGAGGATGAACAAGAATTTTAGGCTTGCTCTGTTGGCTAGGCTGATTTAAGGTTTTGTGTAAATTGTAGGCTTCAATTTGTGTTGTTTGCTCGCCATCTAAGCTAATGGATTTGTAAAAATCAAATTTGCCTACAAAATACTCTGTGATATTTTTTGCGATGCTTTTATCATCCTTGTGTCTCAAGATTTCAGCCATCACTGCCTTAAGCAAAGGCATATAAATTTCTGTGAATTTATTGGGGACATCCCTCCACTTTTTCTTTGCAATCTCATATGATTTAAGTTTTTGAAAAATAGGTGAGACGGTATCCCAATAGGTTTGTGAGCAAGGCAAATTAAACCACTTTTGCCCAAAATCTATACTGGGCGAAATCCTACTGTGTTTAAGTGCCATATGATTGTGCTTAATAGAGATACCAATCTCCCACAAAATGTCCTCCCTAACAATGAGTAAATCACGCACATCACCATTTTCACCCTTGGAGTCTTTTTGTAGGCTTAGACTTAATGGACTTTTGGTTTCCTCTACAATCCTAGGCTCTGCCTCAAATATTTTTAATGCTCCTGCTCTAGCGCTCTGTTTAAAAGAGGCTTGTGTTTCTTTGTCAAACCCATCAAATGCTTTTTTAGCAGCACTGAGACTAGAGTTTTCAACAATCTCAACGGGTTTTATTTGTGAGATTTCTTGCTCTAAAACCACGATATACGCATACTCTAGAGCACGACCATAGTTGTTGCTGTTTGCACTCATATAGCTACTCTAACAGAAGCATCCAAGGTCTTTTTAATCGCCCTTGCAATTTCGTAAGCCAAGATGACAGGCACCGCATTACCCACCATTTTATAACCATCTTCCAATCGTTGATAATAGAATTTAAAATCATCTGGAAAACCTTGCAGTCTAGCACACTCGCGCACACTAAGGCGACGATAAAGGTGTTCGCTTTCTTTGGCGAATGCATGGCGGTTTTGCCCTATCTTTGGCATCTTTGGAGCTTGTGGATGGAGTTGGCATTGCCGTCCGCTTGCCTGAATTGTAAAAGCAGGCTCATCCCACGAGCGTACACGGTTACGACTCATAAAAATCGTGGAGTATGATCCCACAAAATACTCATGATTAGGGATTTTAAGAACATCACCATTTGTTTTGTTTTTCTCTAGGGCAGGGATTGCGCTATCCTTTAAATCCCAAATCACATCTCTTAGGGTAGGGTTATTTTCTAGGGGTCTTGGTGGTTGGAAGTCCACCTTCAAATCTTTAAGAAACCCGACATAAAACACCCGTTTTCTATCTTGTGCCAAACCATAATCCCTAGCATTTAATGTGAAAAAATGCAAATCATAGCCGGCATCTTGAAGAGCATTTTTGATACCATCCACGGCATTTTTATGACGCTTAGCTAACATTCCGCTCACATTTTCCGCCAAAAAGAATAGAGGTCTTTTATCTTTTAAAATCCTAATGTATTCGTAAAATAATTGCCCCCGTGGATCACTAATACCTCGCAATGTCCCTGCCTCGCTCCAAGATTGACAAGGCGGACCACCAATAATCCCATCACATGGCATAAACGCCTCTGAGCTGAGCTTGCAAATATCCCCCTTAATTAATTTAGCTCTATGGTTGTTTTCATAAGTTTGCCAAATCGAGCTGTCAATCTCATTGGCCTCAACCACTTCAAACCCCGCCTTCTCAAACCCTAAATCTAGCCCCCCCGCTCCACAGAAAAGAGAAATTAAATCCACCTATCACCTTTTACCTTACGACCACACTAAGACTTAAAATCTGTCACAAACGGACTTACCAAACAGTCCAAAAACCACCGGTATCTAAGTCAAAATTTACAACATATCCTTAAACTTTATAGATGGTAGACATTATACCTTAACTTTGCGCCTATAATCCCTCAGGCCATAGTTTGTCATATTCGCCCCATATCTCTAAGGCATCCTAAGCAATTCTATAGCGTTTTAGCACCTATCTACACCTTTTAAACCATTGCTATATCTCACTCTAAGATGTAGAGGATTGATGATTATCTCAAATCACAATGGTAGGGGACTTTCTAAGGTAAGTGAGGAGACTAAACTTGTACGCACTAAAATTGAAATCTCCAACGATCAAGACGAGCTTTAGAGTGTAGATGTTAAAAAGTCTATGGCAAACCCACTCGCAGGGATCAAGGAACAACTTAAACGGATCGCATCGCATGCCATAGAGGATGGCAAAAGACCTTTTTTGTGCGTGGGCGCAAGATTGAGGATAAAGATGTAGTGAGATTTTGGAACCTTGTGTATAAGGATTCTCACATGTACTTTGCCGTCAACAAATTGCCATCAATAAAGAGCATCTTGATTATCAAAATAAATTTAATGGATGTGTTGGATGATACACACAAAATCTGTGTTGAAAAACTATTTGCAAGCACTCCAAGCTTATCTTCCCCTAGAGGCGATCCAAACATAAATACAACAAAAACCCCATGCTTTTTTTGCAAGAGAAAACAATTCTGAAACTGAAAGAAAAGAAATGCTAGAATGGGCTAAGAATTAGGATTGATCTAAGAAGAATCTCCCCGCATAGAGGGGCTTTAAAAAATGAAAATAGAGGTGTTATTGTGGATAGTTTTTGTGAAGGAATTTTCGAAATGCTTAAATGGAAGCTACAAAATAAGAAAATGGAGAACGGTGAAGACTTAAAAAATAAAATAGATCAAGAAATCAAATATATTGAGGATAATTTTGATGCATGCCGCACAATGCTTCATGGTAACAGAGATTTCTTGGGGGATGATTGCAAAAAACAATTACAGTCGAAATTAGAAAAATTTTTTTGTATTGGCATTAAGGAGCCAGGTTTAGGTATTCAAGGGGAAGAGCAAAGAAAGCGCGACACATCTTGGTATGATAAAAATGTGCAGAACAACCCCGATCGGTTCTATTGGAATAAACAGAAAAAATTTCTTGAAATAGATGAAGAAGAATGTGTACCTTTGAATGTGATTGGTGCTATTGATGAGGATACAGATTGGATCATGAACCAAATCGGTGATCCTAAACAAGAAGAAATGTTTAAAATTTGTGGTTTGGTGGTAGGGCATGTGCAATCGGGAAAAACAAAAAATTACATTTCTTTGATCGGAAAGGCAGTGGATGCAAGTTATAAGTTCATCGTTGTTATAGGAGGCAACACTGAGATATTGAGGGAGCAAACACAAGAGCGCATCGATCGGATGTTTGTGGATTTAGGGGGAGATGAAAAACAAGTCATTAAACTTACAACCAAAGAGAGAGATTTTGATGCGAAATTTGCTAATGCAGTTTCTGATGGAATTAATTTTGCAACCACCAATGTTCCAATCCTTTTGGTGATTAAAAAAAATTCAAGCATACTTAAAAACATTACGAATTGGCTCAAAAGTTATTACAATAAAAATGACAAAAAAGTTGATGAGCACGCAATGTTGCTCATTGATGACGAGTCAGATTGGGGATCGATCAATACAAACAAAACCGACGATGAACCAACAAAAATTAATGGAAGAATTAGGGAGCTTTTAAATCTTTTTAATAAGAGATCTTATGTTGCCTATACGGCTACCCCCTTTGCTAATATTTTCATCAAGCACACACTAGATGGGGATTTGTTCCCGGGAGATTTTATTTACAAGCTAAAAACTCCTAGTGATTATTATGGGGCTCAAGAAATCTTTATCGAACACCCAAAACGGTACTTGATGGATATTCAAGACCATGAGAGCGCGTTTCCGCCCAAAAAATCAAAAACCCATCAAATTTCAGAATTGCCAAAGAGTTTATTTGAAGCCATCCATGTTTTTTGCATAAACATTGCCCTAAGACATTTAAGAGGGCAGAAAAATCAATGTAACAGCATGTTAGTCAATGTAAGCACTTCGACAAGCACACACATGGATGTGACCGATCTCATCAACAAATACATCGATCCACTTAAACAAGAAGTGAAAGTATGTGCTAAACTTCCAAACCCTGAGAATCAAAGTACTTTGATTGCAGAGATACAAAAGGTTTTTCAAGGTAAGATCGATCAAGATGGTTTTGAAAATAAGTTTTCTTGGTCACAAGTTTTAGAGAAGTTGTCCGACATCATCAACGATGAGGATATTGTCGTTAGAGAGATTCACGAAAAAGCTAGGGTACCTCTTAATTACAAAGAAACTAAAAATGTCATTGCTGTGGGGGGATTGAGTTTAGGGCGTGGATTTACTTTAAAAGGCTTGAATGTGAGTTATTTTATCCGCAATTCGACATATTACGACACTAACATGCAAATGGGGCGTTGGTTTGGTTTTATAAAGGACTATCAAGACCTCTGTAAAATTTACACGCCAAGAGAAATACAAAAGAAATTTACTGCTATTGCTGAAAAGATAGGTAAATTCATGGCGCTATTACAGAAAATGAATGATGAGGGAAAAACCCCACGTGACTTTGGGTTAGCTATTGAAGCAGATCCGGAGTGGAAACTACGCCCAACAGCCCCCAACAAAAGCAGGCATGCTAGAGCAATACGACAGAAAAAAGGAAATCTATTTGAAACTCGTAAGTTTAGCATAGATGAGAGCGTACATGAGAGAAACCTTGCCCATTTAGTGGATTTTGTCAAATCACTCAAAGACTATCGTTGTAAAAATCCCAAGGATCTCGGGTATAACAATGTAGGCAACAATACTCTCTATCTTGATGTTGATAGAGATAAAGTGCTGGCATTTATCAAAAACTTTAGCACTGATGAACAAGATGTGGTTAGACAAGGTCTAGAGTATCTTGAAAACAGTGATGAGGCGTGGGATGTGGCTTTATACAGTGGTGATGGTCAGTCAGTAGAGGAATTGGGGGAATTGGAGTGCAAGACTAGTAAGCGCAACAAGGGGAAAAATACAGGCAATGGTTACATAGATTATCCCTACAAAATAGCTCAAGCCTATTCAGAGAGGGTTTTTGTCAAGGGACAAATTGAAAAGGGAAAAAATTATTCTTCTCGCTTACAAAAAGCATTGATAAAGCCAGTTCTCATGTTGCGCATTTTAACAATAGAGATTGAAGGTAAGAAGTATTCTGCACATGTGCCTGCATATGGTTTGTGTTTCCCTGATAGGGGTGTGGGGGATCATTCCCAAATAGTTTTCGCCAATACAGTGTTCCAAGAGCAAATTATGGAAAGCGCGTGGCATGGCTTAGAAGAGGAAGATGACGATGTATGACCCTTGGCAGGAGATGCCAAAGAACACCTAAAGACAGGTTGAGAGCGATTGTGTGCATGACCTCTTTTGGGATGTTTATTGCCAAAGCGGTTTTTGTTTTGAGGACAATATCTCTTGAAACTCAAGCGATCTAAAAAATCTAGCTCAAAGAGCTCACCATAGATTTTAAAACACTTGCTCTGTTTGGAGACTAAACTTTCTTTGTATGTGGGATTGCCTGTGATGTGAATATTTTGAGGCAAGTGTTGCCACGAATCACCCCTCTTTTCTAAAAGCACAGAGTCTATTTTATTACGGATCACCACTTCTAAAATCCCTATCTTATGGCTAATGCTAGCGATGAGGGTAAAATTGGTCTTGCGTTCTTTAAGGTTCGCATATCCATCTCTAAATCTTAGGTCCACGCCCTGTTGAAGGTTCAGGTTTCTCTGGGCCCGTTGTCTTTGGATGATCTAGGATAGGTGTAGCCTGGGGCTCTATGCCTTGTTGCTGTAAAACTTCCAATGCGCTTTGTGTTGATTCTAGTTCTCTTTTTGTCGCCTCAAGCTCTGCCTGTGTGGTTTGTAGCGTGGTTTTCGCGGTTTGTAACTCTGTCTTGGCTGTATTTAGCTCACTCTTAAGCCATTGATTGTCAGCGTTACTATTTCTCAGGGCTTCTTTGTTAGCCTGTGCTTCTTTTAGCTCTTGCTGATTTTCCTCTTTTTCTTTCTCTAAGGCACTCACTTTACTTTGCAAACGTTCTTTATCGTTTTTAAGGTTGTCTATCTGTCTTTTAGCCTGATTGAGCTCTGCTCCATACTCCGTACTGCTCTTAAACTCTGTGGCAAGCTTGCTAATCTCATTCTTAACACTCTCCACAGCTCCTAAGATAACCTGACAAGCTTGATTATTGATAGCTTGTACTGCTTGGCTGTGTTTTGTAAGGGTTTCTGCTAACTTCTCTTTAATGGCTTGCTCTCGTCTGTTGAGCTCTCTGTAATGGATTTTGCCCCACTCTACATACTCATAGGTTATGGGGTCTTTGACTCCCTTGCCAAAAAGTTTTTTCACATTATTAAAAACTTTGAACTTGCCCGCTTTTAACTCCTCTCCAAACACCACACACACGCTCGCCTGTTGGATCATCTCTTCTTGGCATTGTTTATGGATTTCTGTGATCTTTTCACCACTGGCTTGGATATGCGCCACTACACCTGTGGTAACGGGGGCTACATACTTTCTAATAAGATTAACGGCTTCTTTTTCAAAAGTCTTGATGTGTGCTTGACTCTTGGCTTCTGTTTTGGCTGTCTTTAACTCTGTTTTAAGGGTTTGGGTTCCTTGTTCTAAGCTGGTAATGGTGTTTTCAAGGCTTGCAATGTAGTTGGGGGCATACTTAAGCCAAATGTTTAAAATGCGCTCATCTAATTGTGCTTGGGTGAGTTTCTCATCATCTAAGTCACTCAATTCTCTAAAGGCTTCTTTAGGACAGCCCTTGCCCATAAGCTCTTGTCTTTCTGCCAAACGCCTTGCTTTAATTTGTTCTTTAGTGAGATACACGGGTTTGAGTTTAAGATTCTCTTGCTGGAGCTCTTGGTTTGTAGTTTTGAGTGTGGTGATCTCTTGTTTGGAGTTTTCAAGTTCTTGGGTGAGATTTTTATGTTTTCTTTCTAGTTCTTGGTTTGCTTGCTGAAGTTTTTTATTTTCTCGTACTTGTGTATCGCTTTGTTGTTGCAAGACATCGGCGCTAGCTTTGAGTGTGGCAAGCTCGGGTTTCACCTTATCAAGTTCTTGGGTGTGTTGAACAATCTGCCCCTTTAAACCATTAATACTTTCATCTTTTTGGATGTTCTCGTTCTTAAGGGTGTCTATCTCTTTTTGTTTTTCTTGTAAAGCTTTGGTGTGTTCTGTGTCTTTGGTTTCTAAAGCCTTAGCGTGGCTTTGCTCTTTCATCTCAAGCTCTTTAGTGTGTTCTTGCTTGAGTTCTTGCACTTGCTCGGGGCTTAGGTAATCCTTGTATAGGGATTTCGTGGCTGTTATCTTGTTCTCTACTTGTTGTGGGATTAGATAGTCTTTGTATTGCTCTGTAACCTGCTTGGGGCTTAAGTGGTCT
>NZ_AP028023.1 GCF_030296895.1 Helicobacter felistomachi | reverse complement strand
TTTGGGACATTCAATGTAGGGCGTTATGGCTTTTGCTTGTCCGGGGACTTCTATTGGCATGTATGCTATGTTTCTAGAAATGCTCACCCGTTGCCCATTGTGCAAAAACAAGAAAAGGGGATAAGGTTTTATGCCAAGTGCACCTAAAGGAACTGTTAAAAATTATACCAAGCGCTATTTTCCTAAGACAAAAGAGGAACTCAAAGAACTAGTGAGAGATAGAAGTGTGCATTTGGGAGAAATCGACATCAGTGCGATCAAAGATCTAAGTCGGGTGTTTTCAAACGATGGTTCTATTCGAGCTCGTATTATTATCTCTCAAGGGCGCAACTTCAAAGGGTTAGAGAGCTGGAATGTGTCACATGTAACAAACATGGCCGGCATGTTTCGCGATGTAGCGCACTTTAACCATGATATTTCAAGTTGGGATGTGTCTGGAGTCAAGGATATGCATGAAATGTTCTATAACTGCACCAACTTCAACCAATCCCTGGATAGGTGGAACGTATCCAAGGTCACGAATATGAAGAGCATGTTTGAGAATTGCACTAACTTCAACCAGCCTCTGAATAGCTGGGATGTATCGCATGTGACAAACATGGAATGTATGTTCTATCAATGCACCAACTTCAACCAACCCTTAAACAAATGGGATGTATCCAGGGTGACGAATATGGGGGGTATGTTTCATTGTTGCACCAACTTCAACCAGCCCTTAGATAGTTGGAATGTATCCAAAGTTATGAGTATGCACGAGATGTTTTCCAGTTGCATCAGCTTCAACCAACCCTTAGATAGTTGGGATATATCTCACATTAAAGATATGGGTGGCTTATTTCATGACTGCAAAAGTTTCAACCAGCCTCTGAATAGCTGGGATGTGTCGCATGTGACAAACATGGAATCTATGTTCTATAACTGTATAAACTTCAACCAACCTTTAGAAAGCTGGGATGTCTCAAGCGTTACAGACATGGGAAGAATGTTTGAGAGTTGTACAAATTTTAATCAGCCCCTGGACAAATGGGATGTATCGGGCGTGGAAAACATGGCATTAATGTTTTCTAAATGCACCAATTTTAACCAGCCCTTAGAAAATTGGGATGTATTGAGTGTGAGGAGTATGTATGGTATATTTTTTGAGTGTACCAATTTTAACCAGCCTTTGGATAAATGGGATGTATCTGGCGTGAGAAACATGGATGGCATGTTTTATAGATGTGTTAAGTTTAATCAACCTTTAGGTAATTGGAGGGTATCAAGTGTTACAGATATGCATTGGATGTTCCGTGGATGTACCAATTTTAATCAGCCATTGGATAAGTGGGATGTATCTAGGGTTACGAATATGAGTGAAATGTTTTCT
The DNA here is from genome assembly GCF_030296895.1 of Helicobacter felistomachi. Taxonomy (GTDB): domain Bacteria; phylum Campylobacterota; class Campylobacteria; order Campylobacterales; family Helicobacteraceae; genus Helicobacter; species Helicobacter felistomachi. The sequence continues at coordinate 84,829 of NZ_AP028023.1, read as the reverse complement.
AGTTGTAGAACTTTCAACCAATCTTTGGAAAGTTGGGATGTGTCCAAGGTTACAAATATGAAAAACATGTTCATGAATTGTAGTGCACTCAAGAAATTGCCAAAATGGTATGAACAAAAAAAGACAAAGTAGGATGATAAAAAGCAATTGGTTATATAAAAAAAAGTAAAATCGACTTTTTATCTTGTCTCAAAAGGATAACCCATGCACCTGTCTAAATCCAAGTTCTTAAAAGGCATGCAATGCCCCAAAATGTTGTGGCTAGAGAAACATAAAAAAGAAGTGCTGCAAACAGACGCAGGGTTCTTAGCAAAAGCACAAATCGGGCAAGATGTGGGGCAACTTGCCCGAAAGCTATTCCACAAAGGCGTGGAAGTTGTCTTTAATGCAGAGAACATGGCAAGTATGGCTAAACATACCAAAGAGCTTATCGATCAAGGTGTAAAAACCATTTACGAAGCCACTTTTGAATATCAGGGGATCTTTGTGATGGTGGATATTCTAGAGATTGAGGGCAATGGTGTCGTGCTAAATGAAGTGAAAAGCTCTACAAGTGCCTTTGAGGATACAAAAAAGATAAAGCCCAAGGAGGCATATTTATGGGATTTAGGCATACAGTACTATGTCCTTAAGGGTTTGGGCTATGATATTAAGGGGGCTTTTTTAATTTGTCTAAACAATGCCTATATTAGAGAGGACGCACTGGAGCCAGAAAAATTATTTTTAAAAGAGGACTTGCTAGAGTTTGTCAAGGATTTTCAAAGTAAAGTCCCCGAGCATTTAGAGAGTATGCGCCAAACCCTGGAGAGCAATCAAGAACCTGCCATAGACATCGGCGCGCATTGTGGTAACCCCTACCCATGTGATGCTGAAGTTTACTGTTGGCAAGAGCAAAGGGGGATTACAGGTCAAGACCATGTTTTTACGATCGCAAGGCTTAGATTCGATCAAAAAATGCAATTTTATAGGAGTGGGCGCGTGTTTTTCAAGGACTTCAACCAAGAGGACTTACAAGAACTCAAGCCAAAACAAGTCTTGCAAATCACGAGCACCTTGAATAAAAAAGTCCACATAGACAGAGAGGGCATCAAAGAGTTTTTAGCGCAACTTGAATACCCCATTTACCATTTGGACTTTGAAACCATACAACCAGCTATCCCCCCTTTCACAGACACCAAACCTTATGGCAAGATCCCTTTCCAATACTCTCTCCACATTGAGTCTGAAAATGGCAAGCTAGAACACAAAGAGTTTTTAGCAGATTGTGGCACCGATGGGCGTTTGGCTTTAGCACAACAACTCATCAAGGATATTCCAAGTGGTGCTTGTGTGTTGGCTTACAACGCTGCATTTGAAAAGAGCGTCTTACAAGATTTAGCTAATTTGCTTGCCAACAAGCACCCTAAAATAGCTGAGGCACTGCTACAGATCAAAGAGGATATGTTGGATTTAATGCAACCTTTCCAAAGGGGACATTACTACGATCCCAAAATGGGAGGTAGTTATTCCATTAAAAATGTCTTGCCTGCTTTAGTGCCAGATTTTGAAAACGCCTATAAAAATTTAAAGCTCGTGCATAATGGCGAGGAGGCGATGGAGGCTTACGCTCAAATGCCTGGCATGCCAAAAGAAGAGCAAGATAAATACAAGAAAGCTCTTTTAGAATATTGTAAGCTAGACACTTTGGCGATGGTGAAGGTGTTAGGGGTGTTAAGGGGGACATAAAAGAGTTTTATGGCGTTGATGAGTGGCTTAATGTAAGCCCTTACCCTAACTCCCTTTGGTGCTTGCTCTTAGCCTAATTAAATGCTTTTAGCAGTTTAGGTTATCACTCTATCGCCCGATTAAGTAATAAAATAAATTGCGTTAAAGAGATTGTATTTAGAAACAAATAAAGGTACTTATAGTGTGCCTAAAAATCAAACAGCCTCAAAACACAAGAATCCTTATAAATCCCATGTTCAGTTAAAAACTTCAAAAATCAAAAACCTGTAAATTAATGCTTTTTTTCATCCTTTCAAGGTTATAACCAAGGCGCAAAAGTAAAACTACTACATCTTTTTGAAACTTAATGTGTGTGGGCTTGTTATGAAAGACTTCATTGCGGGCATCTCTAATGCGTTTAATTGTGCTAAGGGCATGCTGTTTGGTTCCATACACAGGTAAAGGCTGTCCTTTGTAAGCCTTTTGTGCCTTGAAAATATGTTCAAAGTAGGGATAGTAATGTCTTAGAAGGTGTTCTAAATCTCCTAAAGAAAATAAGTCAAAAATATCAAATGTGGTGCAACCATCTTTGATGGGTTTATTTAATTTTTTACTGCGTGCGTTTGCCTTGTCAGCGAGATAGGAACAATGAGGGCTTTTATGTAAGAACCAATCATCCCGATCGCGATTAAATGCATTAGCAAGTGTTGTAGCCATTGTGCTACGCAGAGCATGTTCAAAACATTGTAAAATAAAAAAATATGCTTGGTGTCGTTCAAGCCTCTTATGATAGTTATCCATAACAATATCAAACAGATCCCTATCGATCCTACCTTGATTTTTATCAAATAAAATCTTAGTTTCTTTGCAAGCTCCATAGAGATATTGGTGGTGCAAGACCCCTATACTCTGTTTGATTTTTTCTTCAAAAAAAGGTGTAATCAAATGTGGATAACCTTGAAATAAATACACCAAACGCTCAAAAAAATCTTGTTGTATGTTATACATCATTCTCTCCTTCTGTGAGTCATCTATTGTTTAGTGTAAGTTGCTTAATATGCCAATCATATAAGAAAAATACACAACAGCGTTTAGTTATTTTTGTTCTAAAAAATGATAAAATCATAGAAGTTCAGGGGTCTAAACTGCCGTGGGTAGCAGTGTACCATTTGGAGAGTTTCTTCACTTGGAGGATGCTCTGGATTAAAAAGAGAATAATAGTCGGTGTTGGTCATTTTCTATCCCTTGTCAAATACGCTGGTAGCATTGCATTTACACGCGCTACATTTGTAAATAGCTTATGGTGTTTGTAAGTGTATTAAAATATACTAAACACAAATAATCAATATTTCAAACACTATTAAACACATTAAACATTATTTAAAATTGTATTTAATATTGCTTGAATTATTTAAATACAAGCCTCTACTTATGATAACCTCCGCCTTTTTCATCTCCGCCTTTCTCATGCAAGTCCCTTAGTATTTGCTCTGCTCTTTCTTTGTGCATGCGGACAACGCTATCTATGTCGTCTAAGATTAGACTAGCTTCTTTAGGGTCTATCTTGGCTAACTCAGCAATGAAATCTAAAGCATCTTTCCACAATTCTGACTCTAGTATTGTTTGTGCCGTAGATTGCTCTAGCTCAATCTCAGGGGCTTTGGGGACAAGCGTATCATATAAAGAAAAAGTAAGCTCTGTGGATTTTGGCAAGCATGAATGAGGCAAGCAAGCCATCGATTGCACGGAGCACCCAAAGTTATGTAACAAACCATTAAAATTGCTATTTGTTGTTTCTAAATCGTGAAAAGACAGAGCTTTGAGTCTTTGGATTAACTCATTATCTGTCACCTTGTCTAGGTGTGCTTTTAGTTCTTTACCATTGCTATCATCCATCCAAAACACCCACTCTTTACACGCAAAACCATGCAAGCTCGCCCCCTTGTGTTCTTTGGAGTAATTTTCAAAGAAATCTTTGGCTTTTTGCTCTATTGTCTTTGCTCCACTCTCTTGGGTTTTGGCTTCTTGTTTCTGTGGAGTGTTTAGGGTGTTGATTTGTTCTTGAGGTGTTTGAACTTCTGTGTCTTTGGCTTCAAGGTCTTTGGTGTGCTGTGCTTTGAGACCATCAAGTCCTTGACTTTGCCCTGTAAGCCCTTTGGTATCCGTTTGTGCGTGTTTTACATTGCTAATCGCTTCTATGAACCTTTTAAGCATGTCTTGGGGTGTGCTGTTTTTATCTACACTGATACCTAATCTCTCACAAAGAGTGCTTAAGTCTTTTTTAATAATTTCTAAATTTTCAGTTTTATTTTTTTCTAGTTGAAACCTAGTTTCTACCGCCTTAAGTTTGTCTTGGGCTGTGGGATTGTTGTTTTGCTCTTGTGCTTCAATTAATGCGCTGTAAGCGGTGTTGATGGCGGTTTTTAAAGCTGTCTTGTCTTTCTCTGCATTGCTAGCTCTTGTTTCTGCACTCTCTGCTTTAGTTGTGAGCTCTTGTATTTTATCTATCTGTTCTTGAAACTCTTTAATCTTTTCTTCAAGCTTTGTTTTGGCTGTGCTAGCAAGAAAGCACTTACCCCCACCTGCAAGATCACAGAGTTCTTTTAAGTCTTTCTCAAGGTTAGTCTTGGCTTTCTCAAAGCTACCCTTATCGCTCTTGAGCTGTCTAATGCCACTCTCAAGGCTTGCTAAACTCTCTTGGGCGGTGTCCTTGCTATCTACACCTACTAGAGCACAAAGGTCGTTCAAATCTTCTAGGCGTTGGGTTTCAAGGTTTTTGTGTTTCTCTATCTCTTTTCTCAAAGTTTCTTGTGTTTGGGTTATCTTGGCTTCTTTGTCTATTACTTCATCTTGGATGCGCTCTAGCTCAGCATTTAACTCAAATTCATTGCTCAACAAATCATTGATCACAGGCAAGACTTCATCTAAGGTATAAATCTCTTTATCTAGCCACTTAGCAATTTGTTCATTAGCTGCGTGGCAAATGGCGGGGGCTTTACGCAGTCTTAGCAATCTACGGATTTCATTGGTGAAGGCTTTAATGTCTTGCTTGCCCTGAGATAAACGGATTTCAAGTAAATTAGCAGACATCCTTTCTTGGCGTTCAAGTGCTGTGTAAGCCTTAAGTCCGTGTTTTTGCATGGTCTTTGTGATTTCTTGATCAAGGTCGTTTAATTCTTTTTGTAGTTTTTCATTTTTTTCTGTGGCTTGTTGTAGAGATGCTTTGAGTTCATTGTTTTCTTTCTCAAGCCTTGACACTTCTTTGTTTGCTTGCTTTAGTCCGCTCTGGGCTTTTTTCACATCTACAAAGCCCTTAGCCGTGTCTAACACTTTATCGAGCACGCCATGCTTGTAGTGTTTTTCAACCCGCGCCCTTGCTTCTTCTAAGGGTTCATTCGTGTAACGGGCAATGTTTGCTTCTCTTTGTAAGGCTTGTTCCTCTGTTAAACGCTTGGCTCTTTCTTCTTCTTTCATCACCGCCCACGCTCTAGGTTCAATGCGTTTGCGTTTGCTCTCACGCCTGTCTATACCTCTATCCATATTTAGCCAGTTAGCTACATTTGTCTGTAAATCTCTAAACCATTGGCGTTGGCGTTGTTCGCCTTGAAACATACACTTGCCCGTGTCTTTGTTGATGGGTAAAAACTCAATGTGTCCGTGGTGATTGATCACAGGATGACCTTCATCATCAAAGTGTCCTTCATCATAGTGTCTCGCACACATAATCACTTGCCATTGATAGGTTTCTTCTAGTTTGTGAGCTACCATTGCAACATCTTTGAGGGTGTGGTTAGGTTTGAGATTGATCACAGCGGACCATTTTTGAGACACTTTAAAGTGTGGGCCTCTCTTGCGGTTTTTCTCAAAGACTTCTTCAGCCTTTGAAACAATTTCCACTTCACGCCTCATTGCCTCTGCAACACTACAAGAAACTTCAACCCCTTCTTTGTGTGCCCACACACTAATGGGTAAGACATAATTAGGAGGTAAATCTCTTGTATTGTGGCGGGCTTGGATAGGGTTAGCTGTCTTTTTAATGTGGATACAGGCGATGTTGCCCATTACCTAATCTTTAAGGTTTTTTAGGATTTTCTGTATTTGTAGGATTTATAGAGCCTATAGATTGCTTTTGATTCTTTTGTGCTTTCTCTCGTTGTTTGGCTGACTCCATGGCTTTGGCAATTTTTACCAAATTATCCCCAGCTACATCTAGTTTGTCTTCAAGATTTTTGGCTTCTTTTTGGGCTTTAGTGAGCTTTGCTTCTAGTTGGAGTTCAGCTTTAAGATTTTTGTCATAGAGTTTAGAAAGTTCTCTATAACTCATCTCATTTAGATTAAGCTGTGTTGTTTTTGGATTTTCTTTATCTGTATTTGCCATAAATTCTCTTTTAATCACAAATTTAGACTAAGATTTTAACACACATTAAAAGATTTTAAAGTTTTTAGCTTACAATACATTTCAATGATTTTAAAGTCCCGCCGACTAGGCGCAAATTTAGCGCAATAAAGGCGTTAAGCCGTGCCCCGTGTAGGCTTATTGCGTAAATTTGCAAATTTATGCAATAAAAGGTTCAACTCCGTTTTCACCACGCCCACACGGAGCTTTTTATTGCGAAATTTGCCACTCAAACGCCGTGGGGCTTAAATAGCTTAAAATGATTTAAGCTGTAGAAGGCTCTAGGATTGCTTTGGGCGTGTAAGGATAGGGGTTTTGGTTTGGGTTGCTGTTGTGAGCGGTTTTAGCAAGGGTTTTTTATGTTGTGTTTGATTATTAAGTGGTGAAAGATTCATTTACTCTTACTTTTATGATTAGTGGCTTATGCTTATAAATCTTTTGTGTTTTAGTGTGTTGCTAGGTATTTCTGCCCTCTTATCTCAATCTCCATACTTCTTAAACCAGCTTTTAAAGTGCTTGACATTATCCAAGATGAAAGGGTTTAGAATCTTGTGGGGCTTGTCTATGTCTTGGACATCTACTCTAATGTGTCCGTTCTCTATAAAGTAAATGTCTTTAATCTTAAGAACAGCAGGCACCCCATTATTGCTCATGTAAATATTTCTGCCTATGTATTCTGTTAGGTCATTGTTAGGGTTTAGAGTTTGTGGTTGGCTAGGTTGTTGTGGTTGGTTTGGTCTTGTTAAACCCTGAAAAGTTTTAAAGCCGTTTTTGTCTGTTTGTAATCCTATTTTGACTTCTTTGGGTTGTGGTGTTTGCTGTGGTTTCTGTTGCATCTGTGGTACTTGCGATTCTACAATTTGATAACCCCCCTTAGCCATAGCTGTTAAGAAAGTTTCTTTGTTAGCTAATACAGCACTCTTTGCTTGAAACTCTTTGCCCTCTCTGTAGTATTTCACTAAAATCTCATAGCCATCCTTGGCAGGCTGTATGCCATCCACCACAAGAACAACGCTAGGGTCTTGGGGTTTGTAAAAGGCCATCTCTAAGACTTCTAGCATTTCGTTGTCTTGTTTGGTTTGCTTTAGTTGCTCCATAGATTTTTTAATTTGTTTAACCGCCTTTTCACTTCTAATTTTCCATGCAATGGTTCTTAAATCTTTTTTGGCTTGTTCTCTGTCCTTGCTAGTCTTGGTGAGTGGCTGAAAATAGAATTGTATGTGGGTGATACGATTGCCCATACCTTTAGTTTTTAACTTTTCATAGCATAAGTTCTCAAAGTGGGAGAGCTTGTGGAGTTCTTGGATTGCGGGTTTGAGCATGTCCCTCTCAATCACTTCAAGCAGCTTAACATTTTCAGAAATCCCCATCAACTCTCTAAACTCCCCCCACTCCATTTTAGGGGGCACACCTGTGCTTTTCCATTGCTTGAGTAGTCTATAAAGGGTCTTGGCGTATTTGCCACTGATATTTTGAAACTCCAAGAGCTCAAAGGAGGTGAAGTTACCATGGAGATAGTTAAGTAAATAGCCAAAATAAGGCATATTCACTTGGATTTCTATGCTTTTGACTTGGGTTTTCTTGGTGTCGTGGTAGTTGATACGAAATCTACTGAAGAGCATAATATTCTCTTTAGCGCGCTCATAGAGCACCCAAAAGTTTGCCGCCCTAATGTTTTTCCAAAATTTTTCAACAATCTTAGAGAGGTTTTCAAGGCTGACTTTAGTCCTAGGGCCTATCATTGCTCTAATGTCCTCTGCTTCAAACACCAAGAGCTCATCCTCTTTGTCCTTGAGTTTGTGGAATATGGCAAAGAGCAAATTCGCTTCTAATGCACTTAACCTACCTAGAGATACAGAATTGACATCGTTGTGGAAGGTTACATATTTTTCACAGATAGTGCTGGGGATTATGGGGGTATTTTGCGCAGTAACTTGGGTTGTTATGGGTTGTTGTTGGGCTGTTGGTTGGTTTTGGTCTTGTGTAGAGATTTCCGTGGTTATGGGTGTGGTTGCTGGTTGCTGTTGCCCATCTAGGGCATTTTGTGTGGAGGTGGTTTGGATTTGAGGTGTGTCTTGGAGTTTGGATGTTTGTGCATTTAACTCCATTAGCTCTACTAACTCTTTAAGGCAATCGGCTTGCTTTTGCTTCAAAGTGTTTCTAAAAACAGGGTCTGTTTCAACGCTGATTAGGACTTGTAAATCATTAAGCTGTTGCATCAAAATTTGCTTTTGTTCTACCGCATCCATATCCGTACCTGCTATTTTTTGAGATAATCTACAGTGAATTATATAGATAAATAGCTTAATTCTATATATTAGTGCGTATTTTACTGGGTATTAGTGCGTATTTTACTGGGTATTAGTGCGTATTTTACTGGGTATTAGTGCGTATTTTACTGGGTATTACTCTCCGCGAACCCCCTCCCACACGAAGCCCGCGCCCCCCCTAAAAAGGTTAAAAGGCTACGCCTTTAAAAGGGTTAAAAACCTGCGCGCGAGAAAAACTTAAAAATGGCGGAAATTGCAAAAAAAGGCGTTTGGAGCTTACAAAAAATGTGAAAAAATGAACCATGCGGCATGAATCGGTAAGCCAAGCTGACGCTTGGCATCTATATTGCTCTTGGGGGCAAGCCCCCAAACCCCCAAGAGAGGGCTTTGAAGTGAGAGATGAGTTTGTTTTTTTGGCTTTATGATGCCATTGCAATAAAGAGAGCTTTTGGGGTTTTAAACACCAAGAACACCCCTGCAATAAAATGGCTTGGGGAGTTCTAAAATGAGAATCAGCGTTTAAAAGGCCATAGGACGCTTTCTTGGGTTAAAGAGTGGTTTTGTATGGGTTAGGGGTGTTGTGATGGTTGTAGGGGCTGTATGGCATAAAGAAAAGGTATAAAGAGAAGGGGGCAAGCTAGACAAGTTGGCAAGATAGCCATAGAACGCTCTAAAACGCTCTACAATCGATTTTGTGGACTTGGTAATGGCATGGTAAAACAGCTCTCTAATACAAGAAAATTATCTATTGATGTGGAATACCATCCAAGCCTTTTAAAATATCTGGAGCGGTCTGCAAAAGCTCCTTAGAAATGTCGTCCTTTGGAGGTTGCGGGGGTTGCTCACTTCCCCTCTCCAGCACACACTCCGCATACAAAAACTTCATTAGGTTGCTCTCCCGATCGGTCTGTGCCACCTTCTTGCCAGCTTCTTTCCTTTGCATCGCTTCGTATCTCTGACACGCCGTTAGTTTCTTGGAATTGACTTGCTCTTGCAACTTAGCATTGTTGCTATGTGGATTGAAGGATTTGTTTATTTGTGTCTGTTCTTGTAGGTTTGGAGTGGATTGCTTTGTCTGTGTCTGCTGTCCTTGTGTCTGGGGTGTGTAGCTAGATTTTGTGTTTACCCCCTCTTGCAAGTGTGGGCTGTTTTGAATCTGCGCCTGTGGTTCTTGGCTCTGGGTCTTTACCAAGAAGGTGATTGTTGCTGTTTCTATAGCAAGAAAAACTGCTAGAACAATCGTGCTGATCCGCCATAACTTGCGGCTTTGGAGCAGCTCCTTGTGTTTGGCCTCCTGCTCCAATATCAAATTGCGCACGCCCTGGATTTGCAACAAGACTTTTTCCTCCAAGCCCTGTTGCCAGTTTTGTTGTTGGGCTTCCTGTTGTTTTTGCCACTTCTGCCAATCTTGTTGCATAGTATTGGTGCTTGTATTCAATGTGCTTTTCAAGTCGCTGTGCCAGTGTGGCAAGATGTTCTTGAGCGTGTTCTCTATGGTTTCTGTGAGGTTCTGTGCTAGCTGTTCCTGCTCCTTCTTGTGGGCTTGGACTGTATTCTTTAAGGAGTTCTCTAAGGCTTTGCGTGCCTGTGAAACGCTCATCGTAAAACGCTCCTTTTTTTGGTTTAGGGCGCTAGAGCGCACATACTTAGAGACATCTAAGCCACTCTCTTGTGCCTTGTTTTTGACTTGCTCTAACTCCTTTGGAGTGAAGCGTACCTTGAGCGTTAAGCTCTTGTTTTCTCTAGGCATTTGTGGATGCAAAGATTATATTTATTTGGCTAAAAAATGGGGTAAACATAGGGATATTGTAGTCTAAAATAGGCACTTTGTAGGATTTTTTATGGGTACAAAAGTTATGTTATTTGGGCGAAAAATTTGTGGGAACAAAGGCTATGTTCTATCTATCTACTTTTATCTGCACCATTTCTCAAAAGCCCTCAATGGATTGGCAGGGCAAAGTAGCGTGCTTTGTCTATTTGGCTAGGATAGACTAGGCATTGATCTGCCACTTCAATAAAGTCGTTTTCAAAACGCACATAGCCCACGCCATAGTGATTTTTTAAGGCTCGTTCTACTTGTTGGCGGGTTTTAGCTTTAGAGATCGCTTTGTGTAAGACATTGGGGAAATCTGGATCGGGGATGAGGTAACTCTCGCCCAAAACTTCCTCAAGGGCGCGGGAAATGTTGTTCCAAACATTGGTGCCTAGCTTCTCTGTTAAATAGGCATAAACCCCATAGCTTTGTGCGCTTTTGAAGTCGTGGGCAATGTTGCTCTCTTGAAGAATCGAATACTTGGCTGTGGTGGTCTTGATCATAGAGTAGCTGCCCTCTTGGTATATCCTCTCGACTTTCTCAAATTTTTGGATGAGCTTTTCTATGGGGATGGCATTGATTTTCTCTATGTCTGCAATGACAATCGTATGGGCAAAGTTGTTAGGTTTTTAGCTGTAGGGCTTTTTGGCTTTATGAAGAGAGACTTATGTGACAAGCTCTCTTGTTTCTCTTTGTGTTCTCTTTTGAGTTTGTCTATCACCTTTTGGCAGATCACCTTGGTGGTCATTAGGCGTTTTTGCTGCTCTACAAGGATGGGAGTCATAATGGGAGGGGTTTGGTGTTTGGCATAATAGCGCGCCATATCCTTTAAAGCCGCTTCATCGACATAGTCTGTGAGTCCTAGCACTTGGGCAACTTGTTGTTGGAATGCGTGGTAAAGCTCTGTGTCTATGCTCCCATCTGTTCTGCGCACAATCAATCTGCTGGAGATGGACTCACTCAAAGGCACGATGATTCTAAAGCGCTCTATATTAGATTAGGGCGCTTATCTTTCTCTTTGAGCTTCTTGTAATTGCGTGAGGGCACAATGGCAAAGCAAATGGGGTATTTAGCCTTGTCCATAAGCTTATACGCTTCTTGCACACTTAAAGGCTTTTTCTTGCCCTCTTGGTCGTTGTCAATGTCAAAGAATAAGAAGGGGTGAAAGCCTATGACATTTTTAGCACTCCTTTGGGCGTGCTTAGGATCATACTTTTGGGCAAAGATGGCCACAGAGACATCAAAATCAATGGCAACCCTTGCAATGTCTTGCCATCTGTTCAGTTCTATGCTTCTCCAGTGATGACAGGCATTGAAATTTGCAGGTTTAGAGATGCTAATGGTGAAACGGTTCAAGTTTTGTCTTTTTGATAGATATTCTAAAAACAAGGATACTCTAGCACTCATTTTTTAACTCTATCATTGATGATTACATAGAGAGAAAAAAATAAAAATTACCCCATAAATGTGTGGTCTTTTGCCCCTTTTTTCAATGCATTTTTGGTGCATTTTTCACAAGTACAAAATGACCCCTCTGAAACTTCGTTGTCATGGGGACTTCAAGGGTGTTTTTCAGAAAATCTCAGAAATTGTTTCTAATATGGGACGAGTGAAGTTGTATTCAAATAAATCAAAGATCATCTCAATCCCCACAAAATACAGAGTAAAATACAACTGTCATGTCACGAGCAAATCACTCCAAATAAAGACACGGATGAGAGTCTTGCCCATAGTCTTACAAACATCTAAAATATATTTTCTATACACCGATGCTACTAAACATGACCATATATAAAATCATCGAGCATATCATCATAAATTATATCATCCCCATCGCCCCTGCATGCTATGCAATTCTAATTGCTAAAAAACATTTTAAAAAAAATACGGCTCTTGAGATTGAAAAGTTTCTTATAGATGCCCACAGAGAATACATAAACACTAAATACGAACCAACATCAGATAAGTATAACAAAAACCAAGAATGCCTTCTTATGGCAATAGACACATGTTGCAAGTATGTTATTAATGGCCTTCTAGACAGGGAACTTTGTAATGATGTTTTGCTAAGGTATATTCTAAGTTTTGATTATCCTATTGACATAGAATTGAAACAATACAAGAATATAAACAAATATATTATGGAGATACTAAAATTAAATTCTTACAGTCATAACTATTTTTCCACAGAAGAAGAAATGCTCAAGGCTGGTCTCCTTGTCAAAAACAAGGATAAGAAAGAATATAAATGGGATAGAGAGCTCATTGTGGGGACATGGAACAAGCAAGATCTTGTGGTTTGTGGAGGAGACCAATTTGTTTCTCTTGCCGCACCCATAGGAACAAACAAAGATGAGGGCTTTATTATCCCTAACTGCCTCAACTACCAGCACAATCTAGTGGTCAATGATCCAAGTGGCAAACATAGACAGCTTACCGCGCGCTACAGAGAGGATGTCATGGGGCACAAAGTTTTTGTGTTCGAGCCATTCAGCGATAAAACTCACTACTATAATCCGTTTCACTATATAGATTTTGACCCAAAAAACACTGACTTCTATGGACAGGTGGACACACTGGCCAGATTCTTTTTTCCTAAAGAACCAGATGCAACAGAACTTTCTCTCCACATGACCCGTTCTCTTTTCAACATTTTGCTTCATGTCTATAGAGACTTACGCCACACGGAGAATGGAAAAAGGTTTTGCAATGAACATAAACTGAGCATTCCTGATACGCCAACTTGTCATTTCGTTGGATCACTCGTTAACGGGTTCGAAATACCCGGCAAATGCGCTGACCTCATGTCATTCGTAGATCTCCTATGTGAGGAAAATATTCTTACAAAGGATACTATTGAGTACTGGCGGGGGAGTAAAGGCATGTACGATGCTCCAAACCTCTTAGATGCACAGAAACGCTATACTGATGTCTTCAAAACATTTGAAGACCCAGTTCTACGAAGATTTACAGAAAGTAACGATTTAGATTTTCGAGATTTGCGCAGAAAAAAAGTTGACATCTTTTTTACAATCAGTCCAGATGATCAGCCTAGAGCAAGTCTCATTACACGACTTTTCTTCAGCAGTCTCATTATCGAAAACTTAAATCAAGCTCCCATTCCAAGACGAGTTTGTTGTATGCTGATGGACGAATTTGATAAATTAGGTTATCTAGACATTTTTGCTAGATTTGTGGGTGGTTTAGGCAATGAAGGAGCAAGTCCCACTATGGCAAGCTATGACATGCGCATGGTGATGATTTACTCAAACGATGCTCAACTTGAAAAAGACCAACCTTTGGGTTACGGCAAAAACAAAGCCGAATGTCTTAGAAACAATTGCGTCCGCAAGCTTCGTTACAAAAAAAGTTCCGATTTTAAAAGTAATATTGAAAATTTTAACAAGCCTTCAAGATCACTAATTATCAAAAAAATCATTGAAGATTTTGAAAACATAGAAAAAAATGATGATTTTATTTTTCTTACTAACAACTGTCCTCCCATCAAAACACACAAGGCATTTTACCACGAAGATACCTACTTTACAGATCGCCTTTGGGAGGTTAGTCCACATCTTCAAAGCAAGTACAAAAAAGGACAATTACCAAGACAAGAAGACATCACATATGCAGCCGAAAAGGGCGAACTAGACTGCAAACTCAAAAGACATACAAAAGACAAATAAATACTGGACACACCCAACAATACTAAACAAAAAACTGATTCCCGTATCGGACGAATAATAAAAAAAGCATTTTTTGATTTTCTCAAGTGAAGCATTGTCGTTATAATTAGAGATGGTTGAACACCTCTACTCTTCATCGAAAAAATAAATGGGATAGGCTACAGCGAGTAGCGCAAGTGTAACAAATATAGAAATTGCAAACATCATTGCCGTGTGCTCCTTAAAATTTTTGAACTACCTCTAATTCTTTTGAGAGCGTGACGCATACCCACAACACTAAAAAGTATGAATATCCAAAGAATAACGATTGCCATGGGAACCATAAAGAGTAACAAGCTTGTTTTAATATCTCTATGGCGGACGAAATTTTCGTAATAACGAACAAACTCCTCATAATGAGCAAAGAAATAACTAAAAACACTAAAAACACCTGTTGATGCGGCAATAAACACTGCTTTAAAAAATTCAAATTTAGCTTTCGCTTCTTCCCTTACATCTGTTATTTCTGAGTTTTCTATTGGGTTTTCATCTAGCCTCTCATCAGGAACCCGCATATTCATTCCATACCTCTACCTATCTCTCTACTTTTATTTTAACGGTATTTCATTTAGACTATAGTAAACCCATAAAAACTCTAAAGCACAGAATATTAGCACCATCAAAATATCGATAAAAAATAGATGACACCAGTCTCAATTCAAGCGTGATTAACAATATAAAAACAAAAGCAATTAGGGCAATTAGAGAAGTAACGGCATAACTGCGCCAAGTTTTTAAATCATCAAGCTCTGCTTTCTTTTTATCTAATTCTGGCATTGCTTTGTTTTCACCTCGCCCCTTTCACAAACTCCCTAAGCAAGCTCTCGTGATCTTCAAAGAAATAGATAAAGCAATCAGAAAATCCTTTAGGGATAAATTTTAGATAGACCTGGTTTAAAGAGCGCAGACGCTCGGCATAGCTACGATCTGTGTGATCGGTTGTGTTGATCTTAAAGACACCCATCAGCTTAGCATTATCACCTCCAAAAGAACCTACCATCAAGAGCTTAACACTTTTAAAGTGGTATTCAAAGTCTTTGGTAAACAAAGGACCACTAAGCCCTATAAAACTATTAAGGGTTTTTAACTCTTGCTTGTTGTAATGATCTCTCTTACTTCTTACCTCTTCTCTAGCTTTCTTTTCTTGTTTCTCTTTCTCTTCTTTTTGGATTTGCGCCATGGTGTCTTTAAAGCGGTTTTGTGTGTGGCGTTTGAGAATAGCTTTTTGCATATCAAGGTGCGGATGTGGCATGAAGTGGAAAGTGATGCCCACAACTTTATTGCCCTTGCCTTTTTTGATTTTTGTGTAAAAGATGGTTTCATAGGGCAAAGAGCGGTCGGGGTTTTCAGGGTTATAGCCTTCATTAATAGGCACACCTAGCTCTCTGCAGGCGGGTTTTAAAACCCTCTCCTCGATCATGCATATTTGCATACTTTTAGATACCCCCATAAACTCTTTAAACCCCTCAAAGTCGCTCTTATAAGTAAGCACCTCACACATGCAATGTTTTTTCACATCTTCAAAACGCACCAACAATCGATACAGAGCTTTGGCATATTTACTTCTTAAAGACATGAAAGTTTTTAATTGCAAGGAAGTGAAGTTTGCACTGAGATTATTGAGTAAATGGATGAAGTAGGGGGTGTTGATACCGACTTCTATATAACGGAGCTTAGGGGTTTTGTCTGAAACGATTGTGAAATGCTTGAACAGAAAGTAGTTTGTTTCTTCAGTCAATTCTTCACCATTTTCTACAAAACGCATGATTTTCCAGAAATTAGCCATTCTGATATTTTTCCAAAGTGTGCGCACCACTCTTAATAAGTTGTCTCCATCAATTTTGGGTGTGCCGATCATTTCTTTGACTTCGTGGGGTTCAAAGCGTATACAAGTGTCGCCTTGATCTTTGAGGCGGTTGAATAAAGCAAAGAGCAAATTACTTTCCCATGCCCCTAACTTGCCTAGATTAACTTTGTAAATGTCATTGTGTAAAGTTACCCTAGTTGAATCGGCTATGCGTATGTCTTTGGCAAGCACAGCGTTTTTAGACACACTTTGGAGAACTTGTGCTGTGCTTTCTTGTTGGTTCTGCTCTGTGTCTTGGTTTAGAAGTATGACCGGCTGTGGGTTTTCAACTTGTGGGATAACTTGTTGCTTAGAGGTTTGTTGCTCTTGAGCTTGTGGTGCATTTGTAGGTGTTTGGAGTGAACTTTCTTTAGATAGCTTTTGTTCTTGGTTTTCTTGGGGGGTTTGGGGGTTTTGCGTTGGCGTTAAGGCTAAGAGTTTTTGGAAGCACACATCTTTTTCTTGTCTTAAAATACCTTTAAATGCATGGTCTGCCTCGGTCTCTATAAGCACTTGAAGCTTTTTAATTTTGTCTTCTAATAACTGCTTCTGATCTTGAATAGCCATTCCTAACACCTCTTATAAGCTTTTTAATAAGGCCATTTTAAGAGTCATTTTGAGTATAACATACTTTTATATACTTTGTAATTAAAATAGCCGAATTTGTTATTTATGAGAGCCGAATTTGTTATTTATAATGCCGAAAATGTTATACATTAAGGTTAATTTAAGCACCAGAAACCCCGTGTGCAACGCAGTTTGTGAAGCCCACAAGGTCGCCCTACAAAATGGTTTACAAAGTGGTTGACAAAGTTCTTACGCACACACGAGAAAATTTGGTTAAGCTAAGTTTGCAAAAAAACAAAGGACAAGGCACAATTAAGGTAAGCCAAGCTGACGCTTGGCATCTATATTGCTCTTGGGGGCAAGCCCCCAAACCCCCAAGAGAGGGTTTTGAAGTGAGAATTTGAGTTTTGGTCTTGAAGTATCTATGACTATGGGGCAATCATGTCTCTTTGGAGAGAGTGAAAACTGATTGATTCAGGACAATTATGTCTTTGGAGAGTAAGATGAAGAAAAGCAATAAAACAAACATAGCGTTTAAAGAGCCTTTAAAGGGTCGTAGAGCGCAAGGTTAGGGGTGGAGAGTATATCAAAACATGGTTTGTGGGTTGAAAGCGATTGTGGGGGATTGTAGGTAGAAAATTAGCACGATGTACGAGAATAAGACTTATGCCAACATTAAGATATTTTCTACGAGTTTCGTGTATATAATATGTGCGAAGTTAAATCGGGGGGCTCCCCCGGCTCTCTTTGAGGGTTTCTTTTTCACCGTTACTTTAATTTTCTTTAATTTCTCCGTGTCCCTTGTTCATATTCAGTCTGACTAGCCTAGAAGCCGATATTCTAAGCATTTGTTAGGTGTTGCAGTAAAAACTCCAAAAAGTATTCAATCTTCTCGTATGCAAGGCTTATAATCCGTTTAGAGTGGCTTGTTCTATCACTTGGGGCATAGATAGAAAGTCTAGGATAAGCAATATTGTCTTTGATCCTTGTCTTTGCTAGATTTTCCCAGTGAAAACAAGTGTTTCTAAGATTAGAAAACAAATCCAAGACAATATTGACTTTATAATAGTTAGGCAGCTTTAAATCTATTTTTTATTGAGATGGCAGAAATCTCTAAAATCTAACCTATGCTTTCTAAAGTCAAAAATCAGATTTTGCAAATGGTTCTGTTTGATGACAACCACAATAGACCCTAGTGTCAAATTGGATAACAAGTAAGAATTGTAGGCTTTTACATCGGTCCTTTGTATATAAGCCACATGCTCTCGAATGAGTCTGTCCCGGCTCACACGCTTGTTGATCTTCTCTATCTCTCTGCTTAGGTAAGGCGCATCTACAATCCAAGCTGGACTACCAACCACTAACTGCATGCAAAAATCCACAATGTTTCTTAGATAAATCTCTGCCTGGGCGATCTTTGGAGTGAGTCTAGCATTGAACTCTAAACTAGCGTTGTGTTTGGCAATGTCATTTCCATAGGATATAAGCCGCTCTAAAGATATGAGATTTCTCACATCGCTTTTAAAAGCTTGCACTTGTGCGTAAAGGGTCTCTATACTGATGTTGTCTTTCATGACTAGTAAGAGTATCTAAGTTTCTCTTTGTGATTTTACAAACAAGCCCACAATTCATTTAAATCTGCTACAATAGCCTTTTTATTTTTCTAAAAAAAGGAAATCTATGCCTAGCTCTACTTGCGCTGTGCGGGGGGGGGGGGGGGTAACTCTCTCTAGTGTTGTTTTAGTTGTTTTTAGGGTTAGCGTGGCTGGCTTTGGATGGGAGCTGGTATGCTGGATGTCTTAAAAATTGCCGAGCAGTGGCAGGCAAGCAGCGCTACACAGGCGAGCACAGATGTCATCTTGCATTACACGGCTTTAAAAGAAAAGTGGGGTAAATACGCCCCCTTAAGGCATAAACGGGATTTACAAAACGAGGCGTTTGGCTCTAAAAACACGGAGCTTTACGGGTTTTTAAATCCTTGCAGATACGACATTTTGCCCTTGTGTGTGCGTTTAATGCCCGAAGATGCCCCCTTACAAGCAGTCAATGAGACATTAGGCGCTTGCAAGACACCCTCTCTAGATGATTACCAAGCACAACAAAACAAATTTAAAGAGACCCTAAAGACATGCTGGCAACAGCTAGAGCCCTTTTTAAAAGACACGCCCCAACTGACACAGGCTCAAAAGCTACAAGGCTGGTTTATCTTTGCCGAGTTGGAGCGCGCCCGTTGTTTAGAAGCGTGGCAAGCGTTTTACAAACTCTACAAAGAGGATTGCAAGACAAAGGGAAAGAAAAAGCTCATTTGGCATGAGATGCAAGAGGTGGCTAGGGGTGCTTACACTGCTTTTAGCCAATCTTTTAACGCCTTAATGAAGGGTTTAACCCAACTTTTAGAATGCGCCAATGGTCTAAGTGGGGTGCAGGCGTTACGCCAATTGGTAAGCAATTCACATAATGGCAAAGTAGATTTATATATCTATTGCGATGAAAAGGCTTTAGAAAAGCTCTTAAGCCTTAAAGATGCGCTGGGGGCGGTGGTAAGTCAAGATGCCAAAGTCTTAGAGACCAAAAAGACCTTGGAGCAAAAAATCACTGCGTGCCAAGAGGAATTGCCCAAATACCTTGCCCTTTTAGATCAGGCTACAGATAAAAGTTGGCAAGAGCGTAACCAAATTAAAGCACCCTTTGAGAGATTAACAAAGAATTTAGGGCAAGATATACAAGCCCTATTTGAGGCGTGTGATGCGAGCTTGGGTGTAGAGGTGATGCGCCAAGTTTTGGGGGTTGAGAAGGCAAGCAGGGCGGATAATTACGATGAATCGGGGTTTAAAAGCGCTCTAGAAAAGCAGGTGCTTAAACCCTTGGAGGAGTGCTTTAAAACCTTGGGGCTAGCCCTTGAGCCACAAATCGCCCTAAATATGTTGAAGACTTGGCTACAAGATGTCATTGCCCAAATTACAAAATCTCTTGGCGCTCTAGACCAGACTTACAAACAACTGGCTAAAGAGGGCATTGTGAGCAAAGAAGAAATTGATGCCCTTTATAAATCCCTAGATCAAGGCTTAGAGCCTTTAAAAGAGAGTTTAAAGGCGTTTGTGGCGGGTAGTGAGGATGAAAACATTGCCAAAATGGGCGCAGAGGCTTTAAACAATGTGGGGTCTGTCAGATACTTAGAAAAATCCCTACCGCTCATAGAGAGCATGTTAAAGGCAAGCAATGTTAGCCCCCAATCTGAAGCGATGGTATCCACCCGTGAATTAAAGGCGCTCAAAGCCCGCCAAAATATGACAAATCTAAAGGTCTATTACCAAGCCTTTAAAGAGCTTTGGGCGCAGTATAAACCCCTTGAGGACCAACAAGAACGGCAAAAGCAAGTCTTTAAAGCCAAACGCCAAGTCCTCTGTGATCTCTTAGATTATGAACCCCTAGAGGTTTTAAATCTATACAGGTGGAACATTGAGGATAAGGACACTAAAGAAGCCTTGGACAAGTGTTATCGGGATTGGATGGTTGAAAAATACGATGTTCCAGACTTAGGCACCTACCAAAAAGACAGACAAAAGTTTCAAGACAAACTCAATGGCTTTTCTAGGGGCGTGGCTGATTTGTTAGCCTCATCCCCCAAACTCACAGAGCCAGAGAGGCTGAAGGGGTGGGCACACTTTATAGAGCTCAAAAGGCTGGCGTGCCAAGAGGCTTACAGCACTTTTATCCAGCTTTACAAGGAAGAGTGCAAGGCAAAGGGCAAAAAAAGCATTGGCTATGGCAATATTGATGGGGAGGCTTATAAGGCTTGGTGTGCATTGAGTTCAAGCCTAGATTCTCTTGAAAACAGCCTAAAAAAATGCTCCAATACACAGTGCGCATTTCTAGGGCGGGTGCATTGCGCTCTCTGGTTGATAAATACACAGGCGCATATGCCGATAGCTTTTCTTTAGATAATGAGGAGGGTTTAAAACAACTCTTAGGGTTTCAAGAGGCAGTGGCTCGCATTAAAAACGCCGATGAAAAAGTGTTAGAGGCTAAAGGGGTGTTGGAACAACGCATCATCCAATGCCAAGAGAGGTTACAAGAGTGCAATGCCCTTTTAAACCAAGAGGGCATCACTTGGGAGCAAGAAGAGCAGATCAAAAGCCCTTTGAAGAAGCGTGCAAGGGCTTGATCTTAGAGGTGCAGGCTTTGTTGCAAGTGGTGGATGCGAGTTTAGGTGTGGCTCAAGTGCGCCAAGTGCAAGGCACTTTATGGAGCAAAAGAGAAGATTTAAAGACCAACAAATACAACACTCCCGCTTTTAAAAAAGCCCTAGACAATGAGGTGTTAAAGCCTTTGGAAGAAAGCTTTTTAAATTTCAATGAAGCCCCAAATCTACAATTTGCCCTAGACACTTTTAAGTCCATTTTGCAAATTGCTTTGCAAGAAATTACAGAGGCTTTTTTAAACCTAGAGCCCACTTATCAAAAACTCCAAGCAGAAGGAATAGTCGATCGAGATTTGCACTCTAAACTCAGAGATAGTGTGGAGACCTCTTTAAAAGCTCTAAGTTCGAGTGTTCGCGACTTGCTATCTAAAAAAGACCTTGATGAAAACACCGATAAAATGCTTAGAGAATCTCTTTTTATTTTGGAGAATGGTTTATGTTATAGTGTTTCAGGAATTGAAGAAAAATCTAATGCAGAAAGAGAGGAAGTTCTTAGCACTTTAGGGGCTGAATTGGATAAATTAGAACACCTGAGTGCCCCGCAGGAGAATGATGACCTGAAAGCTGTAGAGCAAATCCGAGAGTTTTTAAAAGAAAAACTTGCACAAGAAAAACGAAGATACGAGGAGGGAGATGCCATTAGACCCCTATGGGATTACGAGGGTGATAATCTCCAAGCCTATGCAGACTATACCAAAGAGAGTGTGCACAATGCTGAAGCATGTTTGGAGTTAGGCAAAATGGTACTCAGGGCATCGTGTTACCCAAATCTAGTGATCTTGCTCATTCCTATTTTGACAAGGCGATCGAACTAGGTTCGATCAGAGCTTTGACCCATTTAGGACTATTGTATTTAGATTTGGAAGAAAAGCAACAAGCGTTTGAGTGTTTTACAAAGGCTTTGGTGTTGGGCGATGTATGTGCCTATGTGGGGTTAGAAAAGCTCAGACATCTTAACAGTTTTAGCAGCGAGATGTATACTTTGAACGATACCCTTGTGAAAAACGCACCTGCATCAGAGCGCACGCAAGCCCATAGGTTTTTTAGCTTTGAAACCTATATCAAAGACCCTAAAGAGGCAGATGCAGAGGCGCAAGTCATGCTCGAAGAGGTTCAAGGGGAGTGTTTGCATGAACACCACTTTAGTTACGAAGGTCACATAGATGAAGAATATGGTGTTGATACAGAATACAGAGAGAACTACATTGAACCTTGTTTTGAAGACCTCTTTGATGATGGTGTTTATGCCACTATGGATGGCTTGAATGCCCGTTTGCATTTAAACATGCTTAAGACCATTGATACAGTTTATGGCAAGCCCAAAAAAGAGGATTATCAAAAAGCCTACGAGAATGCCAAAGAGGCTTACCAAGATGGCGTAGAGTTAGGCAGTGGGCGTTGTGCCCTAGAGCTAGGGCACATGTATCTAGATCAGTTTGCGCAAATGTGCAAATCTTTACCCGCTAAGCAAAAAAAGAGTGCAAACCTAGAGGCTAACCACAATGCCATTACTTGTTTTAAAAAGGCTTTGCAATGCCATTTCAATGCTGCGCTTGATCCTCTGATCGACTTATTGCAAGCCCAACAAGAATTGCTTAAAAAAATGCCTAATGTCGCTTTGAGTGCGCAATATGCCCACGATTTAGAACAGGCTAAGACCTATGAGAAGGCTCTCCATCAGGCCTGCCAAGCTAAAGACCCTAAGCAATGGGGACCGGTTAGTTTCGTGCCTGATTTTCTTGAAAACGCTAGTCTATCTCAAGACAAGTCTCAAGAAAAACCCCAAGCCACAGAAGAAAAAGTTAAACCCCTGTGGCAATATGACAACAATACTAAACAAGCCTTTAAAGACTACATGGAGGCTAAGGATAAAAACAATGCCTCTGCGTGGCTAGAACTAGGCAAGATGAGCTTACTGGGGGTTGTCGTGCCCCCTGATCCCATAGGGGCAATGGTGTGCTTTGAAAAGGCCAAAGACTTAGGCTCTTTGCAGGCCTACTATGGAAGCTATTTGGCAGATAATGCTTTAAATGCTTACACAGATAGCTTGCAGGAAAGATTACAACAAGAACCGCAACCTAATTATAATTCCCCCTTAAAGAGTTCAGAGATAAAAGAGGGGCTAGAGTGTATTTTTTCAATGAGCAAACCCGCAGGTGGGGGAGTTTTTAGAAAATATGAGGGTGTGGTGATAGAAGATTGGGTCTTTGAACAGGGAGAGAATCGAGGGAGATGGTTTGGTTCTATTAAGGCTTGGGAACAGAGCGAATTTGAGGAAATTTTAGAGGCTTTCAACAAGCAGGCTAACAAGGATGATGCGCCCATGCATGCATGGGGGGGAATCTTGCGCATAAATGTTGGGTGTCAAGCCCCTGATGTGTGGAGCTTAGGCCGGCTACACAGCCGAGAACAAAAAAATCTCTTGCGCTATCAAGCTAACGAAGCTTATGAAGACATTATGCAAGCCATTAAAGAGGGCTATGTGGATGGGCATTATTTACTAGGAGTGGGGGATTTGCATGGAAGATTGCATGGGTTTTTTGTAGCATTGCAAAAAGTGCGTGCAAATATCATTGAAGAAACAGGCAATGATGAATTTAGTGGCGAAATCTATGGGGGTGAGGAAGATTATTTAGAAGGTTTAGCCCCTGATGACCCTGAAGATGAAGGCGAAAAGTTTTACCACAACCAACGCAAAAAGTCTCTATTAAAGGGGACAAAGGCGGGCTCAGCCCTGTGTGGTGTGGCTCTAGTAGAACTTTATGAGAAAGGGACTAAGCTCAAAACCCAGAAACTTTTTGACAAACGCCATGTGTGGATAGAGCTTTTAACACCCTTTTGGGAGCAACAGCGCAATTACAGAGCTTTAATGCAACTAATTAAGCTTTTAGAGCAGCAAATCGCCTTTTGTGAGGATCAAAAAGGGCTTGGTTTTAATGCCTACACGAAAGAAAAAGATGTGCCTCGAGAAAGCCTAGAAACTCTACACCATTATCAGAAGTATAAAGGTGTGCTTCTAGGATATAGGGAACATTTGAAGCAAATAGGTTCTAGCGCGGAGAGTTTGAATCACTATTATATCGGCTGTGCGGACTATTTGTTTTTCTAAGTTGTAGTTAAAGAAGCATACTTATATGCTCAAAAACAGCGTTTCTGTAGCGTATAAAGCAAGCTTACCAACTACGCCTCGTAACCACTACGCGCCTTATAACCTACTCAAACGCTACTACCTTTTGTAGCTTTAAGGAGGTAACCCCTAGTTTTAAGGTTTGTGGATGTTGTTTTGGTATGGTGCAATCCACAGCTATCAAGTGTTTTAGGCAGTGTTGCGCTTTTGCATCTCATTCAAAGACTGCAAACCAAAACCTAATTTCTTTAAAACTCTTGCAAACTCAAGAGCGTTTCCCTCAAAAGAGGGCAAGTCGATGTTCTTAGATTTTGCAATCACTCCTAAGGCATCTTTGAGCTCTGCCAAGTCGCCATCCTCTAAAACGGCTTCTAAAAAAGATAGGCGTTTTTCATCGGTGTTTAGAAATTTAACCACGCTAAATGGCTTAAAGGCCATCTAAAACTCCTCTTTTAAGATTTTTTGTGCCTTGATTATATCCTTTTGTTGTGTGCTTTTGTCGCCTCCGCACAGCAAAATCACCAACACCTCTCCCCGTTTAGCCACATACAAGCGGTAACCCGGTCCCGTGTGGATGCGTAGCTCAAAAATTGCGCCCGTGATGTGCTTATGATCGCCAAAATGCCCACTTTCTAAAGTCAGTAAACGACGCACAATCGCGCCACGCCCCTTCAGGTCTTTTAGATTTTCTAGCCACTTTTAAAATTCGTCTGATGTCTGTATTTCCATGACTGCATTTTAACGCAAAACATCATCAATGTGTGGGCTCTAAGTCTCTGTTAAAACCTTGACTATGTCTGTATCTAGTTCTAAATAATTATCTATATCTATCCTCTAAGCACTATCATTTAAACGCCCGTTTGATAGTGGTTGAAAAGTTTTACTAAAAGGATTGTGTTTTGATAGTTTTGCTATTGTTGTAGTGTTGGTTAAAATGATATGGCATAAATGAAGCAAAAGCTTATCGATACCGTATTCTGGAGCGCGGCTGAAGACAGTTTAAGTACCATTAAACAAACTTTTATACCAACCAAACTACAATTCACTTTGGATTTGCGCATTGTATAAGGAGAACGACGATTGATGCTTTAAAGAGAAAGGTATTTGGGAAGAAAGATTATGAATTTCGACATCGTGGTTTTAAAAAGGTCAGGGCGGTTTGTAAGATGAAGAAATATAAGAAATCTATCCGTTTGCAGATACCTAATGAAATGGTCGCACTCATTGGTAGCACAGATAAGTCCACCAAAATGTTACAAAAGGCACTTATACTTTACCCCTACATCAAAAACCAGGTCATTTCTTACGGCAAAGCAGCAGAGATACTGAAGATAAAGAAATGGGATTTGATGGAAATCTACAGCGAAAATGGCATTCCCATTATCGATTACAGCATAGAAGAAGTGCAAGTAGGGGTAGAAAAATTGAGAGCACTACTAAAAGCGAAATCTTGAGTAAGATCTCAAAGATTTTGCTAGCTGTTTCTGATACAACACCGCTAATTTCTTTCTTAAAAATGGATGCGTTGGAGTTGTTGGGCGATCTCTTTGACAGCATAGCTATCTCGCCAGGTGTGTTTATCGAGCTCACAAGCAATGAAAAATTTCAAGATGAAGCCACACAAATTAGAGAATGTGGGTTCATCCATGTTTGCCATGTACCCGATGAAGGAGAGGCAATAAGACTACAGAATATGGGGTTAGACTTAGGTGAAAGTGAATCAATCGTTCTAGCCCAAACTACTGAAACCAAGTTACTTCTAATGGATGAGAAAAAAGGCAGGAAAAAAGCAAAAGAGCTAGGTTTAGATGTTGTGGGCACTGTAGACATCTTATTGTCAATGAGAGAACATGGACTGGTTTCTCACGCACAACTCTGTACTTTTATCCAGGCCATCAAAAAGCACAGGCGTTTCATAAGTCAAGAATTGTTGGATGGGCTTTTTGCTTTAAGCGTGTCAATTGATGCTAGTGCTGAAAACAGATGACTGTTGCAATTAAGGTAGGGTAGAGAAGGTCTTTATGAAAATTATTCGAAGCTTCAATGTCTAAGTCCATCCACCATCCCTACAAACTCTTGCAGAGAAAATTTAAGTCCTCTGCCCTCTTGTAATTCTTGCACTGCTTCTAGGGTCTCTTGATTAGGTTCTAAAACTTCTCTTTGTGAGATAAACTCTTCTAAGGCTTCTTTTAAACTCTGCACCCTAAGACAGCCTGCAGTTTTTGAGCCAGAGAATCAGGAATTTCAACTAACATGCTTTCTCCTTATGTCCTAGGCATTTTACTTCAGAATATCCCAGACTTGCTTAGAAATATCTGCATTAAGTTGACACACCTATGGAGTGGGTGGAGTTTTGTCCAAGTCTTTTAGAATGTCTATATTATCTGGATTATCTGGTGTAGTCTGTAATGGAAGTGTTTTAGATTTGTTACCTTTGGGGGACTGGGTAGGTTGAGCTTGATACCATTCTCTCAAGCAGTCCGTATATGGTCCTAAATTCTTCCTCCAACCTATTTCTCTTTCTTTTTCATCTTTCCACATCTTTTCTATTGCTTTGTATTTTTGGCATGCTGTTTGCTCTTTTGGGCTGGCTTGCTCCTGTATTTGAGCATTGTCTTGCACTTGTGGATTTTTTAGTTCTTGTGTTTGGGGGTAGGGCTGGGTCTGCTCTGTCTGTATTTGCTCTTGTGATTTAGGGTAGGACTGCAACTTCATCTGCTTTTGCCCCTGTGGCTTGGATTGATGACTAGATTGTTGGTGTGTTCTCTCTTGTGGGTGCAAACTATTTTGCATCTGTACCTGTGGTTTTTGCTTGTCTTGTATTAGAAAAACAATTACAGCTACGATGATGATGATAAGAGCAATAGCTAGGACTAATGTGCGGATTTGCCATATTATGGGTTTCTTAGCTAACTTCTTATGCTTTGTCTCTTGTTCTGGGCGTACTTCTTGGGTTTGTGTCAATACCTTCTCATCTAAACCTTGCTTTGGATTAATCCCTTGCTTTAAAGCACAAGAGCGCACATACTTAGAGACATCTAATCCAAGCTCTTGTGCTTTGTGTTTAAGCTGTTCTAACTCACTGAGAGTAAAACGCACGCTCACGGCTTGGGTTTTATTGTCTTTGGATGCTTTAGACATTTGTAGGACTTTTGCTTACAGTAGAAAGGCAGATAACCATAAGGGTATTATAGCCTGAGATACACTTTGTAAGATTTTTTATGCAGGACATTTGTAGGACAAAATTACAAGTTTGTATGACAAATTTGTATGACAAAATATAGGTATTCTCACAGAGAAAACCCCTAAAATAGGCGCTTCATAGAAATTTGTATGACAATTGTATGACAAAATACCAAGCGTTTGTAGGACAAAAAATCATGATTTGTATGACATGGTTTTGTATGACAAAACATAGAATTGAGAGAAATGCCTAAATGGTGTTTGGGGCGTTTTGTATGACAAAGATATTTTATGGAACAAAGGCAATGAGAGTTTTTATTCTAATTTTCGCTCATCAATATTGCTTGCTTGTTAGCCAGCTATCTAAGTTTGGGCTGTTAGAATAAAAGCAAGCGCGCAATCACTAAAGATAAAATCACTTATGCTTCCCCACACTCTTCTGTGTTCCTTTTTGCTGTGATTTCAAAAGCTCACTTTCTAAAAATCCATTAAATTCATCTAAACGCCTTGCATAGTCATCTGTAATGTTTGTATATTCTGTAGCCATTTCTGTGGCTTTGGTAGGGTCTATCTTGCTTATTTCAGCAATGAGGTCTAAAGTTTCTTTCTCCAAATCTGACTTTGGCATTGTCTGTGCTGTAAATTGCTCTAACTCAATCTCAGGGGCTTTGGGGGCAAGCGCATCATACAAGTGAAAAGTAAGTTCTGTGGATTTTGGCAAACACGAGCGAGGCATACAAACGATAGATTGCACGGAGCACCCAAAGTTATGTAACAAACCATTAAAATTGTCATTTGCTGTTTCTAAATCGTCAAAAGACAGAGTTTTAAGACTTTGGATTAACTTGTCATCTGTTACCTTTTCTAGGCGTGCTTTTAGTTCTTTACCATTGGCATCATCCATCCAAAACACCCACTCTTTACATACAAAGCCGTGTAAGATTGCGTTTTTGTGTTCTTTGGAGTAATTTTCAAAGAAAGCTTTAGCTTTTTGTTCTATTGTTATTGCTCCACTGTCTTGGGAAACACCACCTTGATTTTGCCCTGCGGGTTCTTTGGAGTCCATTTGTGCGTGTTTTATATTGCTAATCGCCTCTGTGAGCCTTTTAAGCATGTCTTGGAGTGTGCTGTTTTGATCTACAGTAATGCCTAAGCTCTCGCAAAGAGTGTTTAAATCTTTATGGACAATGTCTAAAATTTCAGTTTTATTTTTTTCTAGTTGAAACCTAGTTTCTATAGCTTTGAGCTTGTCTTGGGCTGTGGGATTGTTATCTTGGTCTTGCATCTCAATCAATGCGCTGTAAGCGGTGCTGATGGCGGTTTCTAGGCTAGCCTTAGCGGTTTCAGCTGTTTTGGTCTTGTCTGCTTGCTCTTTGAGTTTATCAATGCCTTTTTCAAGGTGTTCTTTGGCGTATTTAGGTGTTTGCCAATTACCCCCACCAGCCCGCTCACAAAGTGCACTCAAATCTGTCTTAGATTGTTTAATGTGTGCCATAAGGCTCTCTTTAGCTCCATCAGCCTTTTGAGGGATGTCTTTGCTATCTACGTCCGCCACAAGGCAAAGATTCTTAAAATCTTCTAGGCGTTTAGCTTCCACTTGATCTGGACTCAAGTGGTCCTTGTATTGAGTTTTTATCTTGTCCTGCACCTGTTGTGGACTTAGATAGTCTTTATATTGTTCTGCTTGTTCTGCAACCTGTTCGGGGCTTAGGTAGTTTTTGTATTGTTCTGCTGTATCTGTGGCCTGCTTTTGGGCATTCTCAAGCATGGTGTTTTGCTCGCTAAAGATAGCCAAAGCCACACGCTGAAACTCAGTAAAATCTATTGCCTGATCTTGTGCTTGCTTAGCCCATTGCTCTAGCTGGCTAAAATGTTCTCGCTTAAAGCCCTTACCCGCCATTGTTTGGCGCAACTCTTTACAAAACTCTTTGATCTCATCTTGTCTTGCCTTGCGCTCATTGATTAGGGTTTGCTTGGCGGTATTGGTTTGCTGTTGTAGCTTCTCGACTTTATCAGGACTTAGATAGCCTTGGTATTGCTCTTGCAACTCTTTTTTATCGGTTTCTAATTGTTCCTGTGCTTGTGCCCGTGCTTTCTCCATTAACCGCCCATAAGCTCTAGGTTCAATGCGTTTTGCACCAGAGCCTTTGATAATGACATTGCCTTGATAGTCATAGACATTGTGCTTGGGTTTGCCCCTTTGCATCTGTAAGACTTTTGCTGTGAGCTTTTGCATGTAGCTGGCGGTCTTAAAATTTATATACTCTTTGCGGTACATGCTTTTGCCCGTGATTGGGTGCAAGGTTACAAACTCCAAATGGGCGTGGTGGTTAATGTGTTCTACTCCCTCTTCATCTACATGCCCCTCATCTCTGTGGATTACGATTTGGTAGCATTGAAATTTAAATCTCTTTTTAAAGCGCAAGGCTAAATGTTCTAACTCTTGCATAGTGGTTGTGGGCTTGACATTGACAACAGCACTCCATAGGTAGTTAGTAGATTTAAAGGGTTGGTTAAAATGTTGTTT
Source organism: Helicobacter felistomachi (assembly GCF_030296895.1). Classification (GTDB taxonomy): domain Bacteria; phylum Campylobacterota; class Campylobacteria; order Campylobacterales; family Helicobacteraceae; genus Helicobacter; species Helicobacter felistomachi. The sequence continues at coordinate 55,470 of NZ_AP028023.1, read as the reverse complement.
GTAATGTATCTTGGCTTGTTCGACCATGCTATCTCTTAAAACCCTCGCCTCTTTGGCGTTTCGATTGCACGCAAACCCTAATCCCCCACTTTTGAGCACATAACTAGGCGTAACGGAGCGATCGTTATGTTTTTCTTGGATGCTGAGCTTTGTGGGCTTAAAATTGATAGAGGCAATGTCTCCCATGGCTAGATTTGTTTAGGGGGTGTGTCTGTTTGGGTTACTTGACTTTGGGCTTTAGATTGTGGGGGATTTACCTTAGCTTCTTGGGACTTTTGTATCTCTTGGGTTGGCTTAGATTCTTGTTTTTGACTCTCTTGCTCTATCGTGTAGGTGAGGTTATTCAAAGCTTCATTAACTTTTTGTTTTTCTTTTGCCTTTTCCTCACCTTCCTTTTTAATGGCGTTCAATTCCCTATTCACTTTGTTTTCAAAAGTTAAAAGCTCTTTATTCATTTTGTCTGTGAAAGCTTTAATCTCTCGCGCAGTTTTGCTTTTTAAAGAATTGAGCTCTTTTTCACGCTTGGCTTTTGTGTCTTGGTATTTGTCTCTAAGTCTAATCACTTCATTGTGCAATCGGCTCTCTAAAGACTCTAAAACCCGCCTAGATAACTTACTATAATCCCTTGACATGGAAGTCCTTTGTATTGATTTTTCTAGTATTTAGCGCATAATTAGCTAAAATATGTTTTTGTTTTGCATTTCTTAGCCCCCTGCAAGGGCAAATTATCCAAAACAAGCCTAGCGAGTGTCCCCTTTATGGGGTTGGATAATTTGCAAATTTGCAAATTTGCCGACCCCCACAAGGAGGGACGCTCACAGGTTTGCTTCGGTAAATTTGCTACTCAAACGCCGTGGGGGCTTAAATGCTAGGTACATTAATTTTAGAGTGTGTTGTCAGTAAAGTGAGTTAAGTTGGGTTTTTGTAGAGAAAACCTTAAATACATTTAAGGTTAAAATTGTTCTAGGATTGTTTATGCGGTGCTAGAGTGTTAGTTTTGGTTTAGCTTGCAGTTGTAGAGGATTTGTACACACCACTAAAAATGTTTTGCAGCATCCACATGTCAAAATCTTTTTGGGTTTTGAAGGTGTGGATAAAAAATTCAGGGGAGGTGCATGTGGAGATTTTTTGTTTAAAAAAGTTTATATCTTTTTTGTTTTGAAAATAATTTTTAGCAATCTCTAAATCTGTATCTGTAGGTTCTAAGATTTTAAAAACACATTTTAAATTTTCTTGTGTGGCTTTTGTGTGTTCTGTATCTTTGACTTTGGCAACAAGCTGCACCTTGTTAAAGGTGTAGATATGGCCATCTTGGCAATTTACCACTAATTTACTCCCACATTCAGGAATTGGTTTTTCAAAGATGTAAATTTCTAAGTCATGGGTGTTCTTAGTGGGTGTGTTATGTGATGGTTCAGCGGCAGTGGGTTTTGTGGTTGTCTTGGGTGTTTTTGCGGTATTTGTGTGTGTGGTGTTAGTCTTATAGGCAGTGTTTAAGAATTTACTTTTGAGATCCTCAAGGTCCTCAAACACAAGGGTTAGGTATTCATTGCCATCGACTTCAAAATAGTTTGTATATTTCTTATACAGGGCAATCACTGCCATGATTTCAGGGTCTAAAACTCCATTGACACGAAACTGCACGCAAATTTTTCTAGTTTTGGGGCTAGGCTTGATGTCTTCGATCATAGCATCGTTAAAAGTAAAATCTTTGCCTTCTTTGTCTTTTACACTCAATTTGCCCCGCATCTCTTTTAGGCTCTCAAGAATCTTTAAGTCTTTTTTTGTAAAGCGTTTGAGGGGTAGGCTTTTGGCGTTTTCATACGCCTTTTCTAGCTCTTGCATGATGGGATTTACAGTGACTTCAAAGGTGTAGCCTAGCACCCGTCCGCCCCGTGTCTTGGCTTTGTTTTTAATGACCTTTACTTCTTTATAGGGGGGTTCAAAGGGGTTTTTGGGGGTTTTTTGGGTGAGTTGTTTGCAAGTGGGTTTTAATATGCGGTTATCAATATCGCCTATCTTGAAGGTTTTAGGTACGCCCATAAAAGCGCAAAAGCCCTCCAAATTGTACTCATACTTACATACTTGAAAAACACCTTTCTCTGCAGCGTTCTTAAATTGCTCCAAAAGTCTAAACAAATTCTTAGCATATTTACCACTTAAATCTACAAAAGTTTGGAGCTTCATACTTGTGAAGTTCGCTTTTAAATCATTGAGCAAATAAGTAAAATAGGGGTCATTGACTTGGATGTCTAGGTATTCAATGTTTTTATTTTTGTCATATTGCACCTCAAATTTTCTAAAAAACATGACCTTACTTCTTTGCATTTTTTCATCTTCAAGCATTTTGATGAGATCAAAATTCGCTCCAGCTATGTTGTTAAAAAGGTCAATAGTTAGTTTATAAAGTCTTTTATTAGGCATATACGGGTCGCCTGCTAAAGCTTTTAACTCTTGGGGACTGAAACGGATAATCGTGTCTTGTTTGTCTTTTAAGCGGTTGCACAGACTAAAAAATAAATTGTTTTCAAGCTCGCCTAATGTGCCTAGATTAACCTTGTAAAAATTGTTGTGGATGATGATTTGTCCCCGATTAGCGATGCTTAAATTTTTGGCCAGAACGGGGGTTTTTATGGGAGTATCATCCATGGGGACTAAGCCTTGCACCTCTATTTCTGTGGGTTTTTTAGAGATAGGCGCTAGGTCTTTTTGGGGTTCTTGTTGTGATGGTTCATTAGTGACCTCTTGGGGAGGTTCTTGGGGGCGTGGCTGTATAATCTCTTGTGAGGGTTGCGATGAGGGTTGTTGGTTGGCAGTTAATTGTGAAAGTTCTGCGATAGAAGCTAAGTCCTGTGGTTTGTCCTTGGGATCTATCGATTCCATCCAAGTGGTTAAAGTGCTTTCCAAGCCCTGCAGACCATCTTTAATGCTCGCCTCTAACCCCTTCCTCAAAATAGCACGGGTAGTGGTTTTTAGCTTGTTTTCTGAATAGGTGATAATCTCCATGAAATGTTTAACATTGCTAATGGCGTTTTGTGAAATGTTGATGCCACCTGTATCATTGCTGTCCCACTCCTTAGACAAGACCAATCGGGCTATCTCTTTAATGATTTTTGCCTTTTCTATGGCTAGGTTGACGCGCAAAGCGGGATCGTTATTTTGGGCTTCTAACACAATAGTGGTGTCTAAATCCTCTTTTAAGGACTTCATTTGTTTATAAACAGGGTTGTTTTTGTCCACTTCACCCCTTTGCAGAATTTATAGATGAAACCACTTGTTTGACATTTTTTTACTTAAGATTAATGGTCAACTTTTAATGATTATAATGACATTTTAAGATATTTGTCAAGGATAACGTAATTTGTCCATGTTAAACCCCAGTTTTAACGCAATTTGTCCATGTTAAACACGCAATTTGTCCATATTAAACACGCAATTTGTCCATGATGAATATACATTATCTCTAAATCATAAAAACTAAATACAAAAACTTTTTCAAAAACCGCGCCCGTATATCATGCGTCCGTGTTCTATAATGTCTTGCTAGATTGTGTCATCAATATCGAAAGACTTAATAAGAAAAACTACAAAAAGTGGACTTAAGCTTTTAAGCTCTAAAAACTCATCTGCAATTTATTCATACAAAAAGACAAAACAACACAAAGCACACACAAAGGTAAGCCAAGCTGACGCTTGGCATCTATATTGCTCTTGGGGGCAAGCCCCCAAACCCCCAAGAGAGGGTTTTGAAGTGAGAGATGAATTTGTTTTGTGACTTTATAGTGTCATTGCAGTAAAGGGGGCTTTTGGTTTAAAACGAGAATTGGCGTTAAAAGGCTATATAACACCCTTGGAGTGTTGAGGGGTTGGGAAGAAGATGGGTTAATGGTATTGTTGCGCTTGTAGAGCCTTTAAAACGCAAGGAAACAGCATAAAACACAAATAGCAAAACTCTAAAAAGCTTGCCCTGACAAAATGCCCAAAACAATGTCCTGCAATTTGTCAGTAAAATCCTATTGCTTTCAGTCCATATGCAAGAGCTATGAATCCCTAAAATAGAGGTTCTTAGGTTAAAATGGGATATGGAGATACAGACTTCAAAGGTTTTTAAAAAGTGGCTCAACAAGCTGAGAGATGAAATAGCTCGTGCCAAAATCTCATACCGGATCAAGCGTTTGGAAGATGGGGATTTGGGCGATTATAAACACATCCAAGAAACCATCTTTGAATTGCGTGTCCACACGGGACCCGGTTATGACTTGTATATTCCAAACAAGGGACAAAACTGGTGATTTTGCTTTGTGGAGGCGATAAAAGCACGCAACAAAAGGATATAATCAAGGCACAAAAAATTTTAGAAGAGGAGTTCTGAATATGGCTTTTGAACCTTTTAGTATTTCAAAAACTTTAAACACAGACACAAGGCGTTTGGCTTACCTGAATGTCGTCTTAGAAGAGGGGAATGCAACAGAACTCAAAGATACTTTGAAAATCCTTGCAGAATCTAAGGGCATCACATTGCCTGAGTTTAAAGGGGAGGTTATTGAGTTTTTGTCTGCCATGAAAAGCTTAGGGTTTGAATTGCGCCAGCGTGCGGTACAAACACATAAAATCAAACGCAAAGTTTATAAACGCCACTGAAAACGCCACTGAATTTCTACTTGGGTTGTCAAATGGTTTTGGATGAGTGGGGAGACAAGACCTAAATCACGCACATAGCGTTTAAAGAGCCTTTAAAGGGTCGTAGAGCGCAAGGTTAGGGGTTGGGAGTTCCAGACTATGGTTTTGCGGGTAGAAGCGGTTGTGGTGGATTGTAGATAGAAAAGACTAGCATGCTACACAACAGCAAAAGCTTGTATCGAATTAAGATATTTTCTACGAGTTTCGTGTGCATAATATGTGCGAAATTAAATCGGGGGGCTCCCCCGGTTCTCTTTGAGGGTTTCTTTTCTATTATTGTTTCTGGTTTCTTCAATCTCCCTAGTATCCCTTGTTTCATACTCGGTCTGACCAACCTAAAAACCGACATTCTAAGTGTTTATTAGATGTTGCAATAAAAACTCCAAAAAGTATTCAATCTTCTCGTATGCAAGGCTTATAATCCGTTTAGAGTGGCTTGTTCTATCACTTGGGGCATAGATAGAAAGTCTAGGATAAGCAATAATGTTAACCTTATAATAGTTAGGCAGCTTTAAATCTATTTTTTATTGAGATGGCAGAAATCTCTAAAATCTAACCTATGCTTTCTAAAGTCAAAAATCAGATTTTGCAAATGGTTCTGTTTGATGACAACCACAATAGACCCTAGTGTCAAATTGGATAACAAGTAAGAATTGTAGGCTTTTACATCGGTCCTTTGTATATAAGCCACATGCTCTCGAATGAGTCTGTCCCGGCTCACACGCTTGTTGATCTTCTCTATCTCTCTGCTTAGGTAAGGCGCATCTACAATCCAAGCTGGACTACCAACCACTAACTGCATGCAAAAATCCACAATGTTTCTTAGATAAATCTCTGCCTGGGCGATCTTTGGAGTGAGTCTAGCATTGAACTCCAAACTAGCGTTGTGTTTGGCAATGTCATTTCCATAGGATATAAGCCGCTCTAAAGATATGAGATTTCTCACATCGCTTTTAAAAGCTTGCACTTGTGCGTAAAGGGTCTCTATACTGATGTTGTCTTTCATGACTAGTAAGAGTATCTAAGTTTCTCTTTGTGATTTTACAAACAAGCCCACAATTCATTTAAATCTGCTACAATAGCCTTTTTATTTTTCTAAAAAAAGGAAATCTATGCCTAGCTCTACTTGCGCTGTGCGGGGGGGGGGGGTAACTCTCTCTAGTGTTGTTATTTTAGTTGTCTGTGGGGCTAGCTTGGCTAGCTTTGCAGGTTAGGGGGTTGTATGAACACCCTAGAAATTGCCGACACTCTCATTGCTAAGCAAGAGGGCAAAGAAGCCAAAGTCTCCATAGATGCGGATAAAATCCAAGAGTTTTTAAAAGACAAACACGCCAAAGAGCAAGAACGAAGTGTTCTGTGTGAAGATTTTTTAAATCTCAAAGTGTGTTTGAAAGAACTAAAAGAAGCTGTGCAAGCACTCAAAGAAAAGGCAAACACAGATAAAAAACTAGAACCTTACGACACTAAGTCTTTAGAAAAAACTCTTGAGAGCACTAAAGACACCATAAAGGCTCTCTTAAAACGCCTAGACCCTGAAGAATGTTTGATCGCACAGGGCTTTCAATCCAGCTTTAAACACTTGGAGGATTTTAAGCAAAAACTCGAGCTTAAAAAAGATACCTACAACAAAAGCCGAGAACAAAAAGAAGAAAAGTTTGAGGGTAAAGATTTAGAGGAGGCACGGCAAACCTTACAAAGAGCCTTTGCTAAAGGCATTTTAGAATTGTTAGGAATATTAGATGATGAGTTGCCCCGCTTAGATAAAGCGATGGCAATTCTTAAAGCCAGCACGCCCTACATAGATCTAATCAAACCTCTTTGGTTTTATCAAGGCGACAATCTGTCGGCCTACAAAGATTATCTTAAAGCCACAGAACAAGACAATGCAGAAGGCTTTTTAGAGCTGGGCAAAATGGCATTGCAAGGCGTGGTCTTGCCCTACTCTTTAGAACATGCTAGGGAGTATTTTAAAAAAGCCATTGAGTTAGGCTCAATTCGGGCAGTTACTGAATTGGGCTTATCTTACTTGAACAGGGCAGAGATCACAGAGCAGGACACTAGGGAGGCTTGGGGCTATCTCAAACAGGCTTTAATCTTGGGCGATGTGGTCGCTTATGTAGGGATGGAGAAAATCGCACACCTTTGCAAGGAGAGAAAAATTGGCGAGGGGTTAAGAGAGGAAATGCAGGCGTTTAACGATGCCCTGTGTTCTAAGAACCACGCTTTAGGGTTGGATTATTTAGAGTTTGAAAAAGGGGTGTATGACTCACAAAGTTTAGATGCTCGCGCTCGCTTTTTACTAGCGTGTGTGAGTGCAGAGTGTTTGTATCAACACCATTTCAAATACAGGGACTATGTCGCTGAAGAGGGTTATGTGGATGAGTGTTTCGCAGAGGCAAAAATCGTTCCTGCCTATGAGGAGATGAAAGCGCGTTGGAAATTTGAGATTAACCCTTATGGAAACACCCTATCAGGCTATGCACGGGCGTGCGCTTTAGAGGCTAGGCTTGGGGCAGGTGTGCGCTCGGCGATTTTAAAAGTCTTTGGAAGACTCTCTAAGGATGAAGCGCAAGAGTGCGATGATAGGGAGAAGGCAGGTTACCTTGAGGGCTTGGCTTTAGGTAATGGTGCATGTGCGCTGGAGTTGGGGCAAGGAGCGTTGGCACACTTTAAAGATGCGCAAAAAAAAGGCGTATTTAAAAATGAAAGATTGACCCAATTGGAAGCCAATTATGAGGCAATTGGTTACTTTAAAAAGGCTTTAGGCTTGCACCACAACACCGCTATAGTACCCTTAATGAAACTCCTAGAGGAACAACAAGAGATTTTAAAAGAGGGGCTAAAAGACTTGTACAACCAAGACGCGCTTAGCGGACAATGTACTAATGACTTAAAAGAAGCTAAAGCCTTTGCTAAGGCATTAGAGGGTGCTTTGACTAGAAATAAGAAAGAGACATTAACTCCTATAGACTTTAGTTTCTCCCCAGCCTTTTTTGCAAACACCGCTTTAGACACAGCCAAACCTAAACCCAAGTCAAGCACTACAAAACCTCTATGGCAATATGGTAGAAACACCAAACAAGCCTTTGAGGACTATACCAAAGCCCTAGAACAAAATGACCCTATTGCGTGGCTAGAGCTGGGTAAAATGTATTTGCAGGGGGTTTTTGTCGCTCCTAATCCACATAAAGCTTTAGAGCACTTTAAAAAGGCTACGGAACTAGGCTCAGAACAGGCAAAAGTAGGACAAAACTTGATCAATGAAAATTTTGAGGAAGAAGGGATTAAGATGCCTAGCAAACCTGTGGCGTTTTCTACCGATCTAGTTGCTAATGGTGAGGGTCGAGCCGGGTTAGATTTTGCATTTGAAGAATGCGAAGTAGAATTTTACGAGGAAATTATAGATACCTTAAAGAAACAAGCAGAAAGTGGAGATGCACAGGCGAGTGCATGGCTGGGACTTTATATGATTAATGCGGGCAGTCTAGAAGAAAGTCCCTATTGGTATTTGGAGGAAAGCTATGAGCACGATGACCGCTTACGCCTATACTCTAATCGGGCTTATGATGCGATGCAAAAGGCGATTAAAGGGGGCTACATACAGGCGTATTATTTCTTGGGGGGCGAAGAGTTGCTGTATGAAGATCGCTCTAAGATTTTAAACGAAAACGAGGCGCTCTTGGGCTTATATGGGTTTTATGATTCGATGGATAGCGTGTGCAGCAGTGATCAGGGGAATAGTTGTGAGGATGAGTATGTAGAGGGGTTAGTGCCTGAGGATTGGCGGATTTGGTATGAGGAAGAGGAGCGCACAAAGTTTTATAACAGCAAGATCAAAGAGAGCCTACAAAAGGGCTTAGAGTTTGGAGATTGCTTGTGTGCTGTGGCTTGGGTGAAAATCCAGCAACAAGAGATTGAGCGTCAAAGCAAGGAAGGTAAGGATATAGAGCCCAGCGCACTTCTTGCTAAACGCTGCGAGTGGATCGCACTGTTAAAACCTTTTTGGCAAGAGCAACGACACCACCGTGTTTTAAGCAAACTTTTAGAACTTTTAGAGGCGCAAATTGCTTTTTGTGAGGAGAGCAAGGGTTTTGATTCTAGCCTTAAACAAAAGGACATCGTAAAAGCCGATTTGGAAACTTTTGGGTATTACAAACAATGCCTAAAAGAGCGCAAGGATTACCATAAACTATTGGGTGGACAAGAAAGCGCACAACAACTGAGTCAGTATTACAAAAACTACAACAAATGTCTACTTTTCTAAGGAAAACCTATGAAACAAGACTACCTAGAAATTGTCCTAGCTGTGCTCAAAGAAGCCAAAGCCCCTGTGTCGATTTACGATCTTTACACAAGGGCGCAAGAACTCCATAAAGCACACAAGATCGACAAAATGTTTAGCACAGCCGAGCATTTGACTTACTTCCCTGCGTATAAGGCTTTAAAAAATGGGGAGGAAGTGCCCTTTGTGCAAGTGGAGGGCAAACCCATCAGCATTGCCCTTAAAGAATATGCGGACAATGTAGTTGAGAGCACAACCCAACTAAGCTCCTCAGCTTCTCATAAAACAGAAACCCATCACGAACGCACATTGCACCCTCTACTAGCCTACTTTGTCCAACACAAATGGGGTGCACACACCAAGACCATTAAACACGAAAGTGCGCTCAAAGCCAAACAGGGCAAAAACTCTTGGCTTTATCCAGATATGGTAGGGGCAAGTTTTGCGTATAAGAACTTCGATCCGGCTTTGCGTGAGTTTGTGGAGAACTTTGATATTTTGCCCTTGAAACTCTTTTCTTTTGAACTCAAAAAGCAAGTGGATTTAAGCAACTGTAGAGAACATTACTTCCAAGCCATCAGCAACAGCTCTTGGGCCAACGAGGGTTATTTAGTGGCTGAAAAGCTAAACACTGGGGACAACGATTTAATGGATTTGCTCAAACGATTGCACGCAAGCTTTGGCATAGGTGTGATTGTGTTAAACACTGAGGACTTGAAAAAAAGTCAGGTGCTCTTAAATGCAAGGTTTAAAGACAATTTAGACCACACGATGCTAGGCGAGTTGTCTAAAAACTCTCCTGATTTTCAAGAGTTTTTAAAAGCCTTGAGTCTTTACCACGGAGCGATTAAGGCAAATATGAGCGAACAAACAAACTTCCAGGCCTTTGACAGTGTCCTAAGCCCTAAGAGCTTAGAAGAATACATCAAGGTGGAGATTTTAAAACTAGAGCCACAAGAGAGCTAACCCATAGAAAGGAGTGGTTATGTCTGTGCTGCCTTAATAAGGCTAGCTCTTAAGAGCTAGGGGTTTTGGTTGTGTGTGAGAAATGAAACAAAGCTTAAATTAAAAAAGGAAAAACGATGGCGATTGGATCAGCGGAAATTAGAAGTGGCGCACTCCATGTACGGGATGAAAAAGGCAAACAATTGTTCCAAAGAACCGTGAGTTCGACAGATGTGCTTGTAGGATTTACGGCAACTTCTGTAACCCTTAAAAGGAGTGGTGGGGTCTATACCTATGACGAAAAAGGACACCAAACAGGTTTTCATGTAGGCTGAACCCCTATTTCAAGCCCTAACTAGGGCACGCCTTTAGGATAGCCACAAGCTATCCGCCCACAAAATTTTAAAAAAAGGATAAACAATGGCAACCACACAAAAACGCTATTTTCCCAAGACAAGAGAAGAGCTCATAGAGCTTGTCAAAGATGAAAAAGTGCATTTAGGAGAGATTGATGTGAGTGCAGTGGAGGATATGCAATGGGTGTTTTATCAAAGTCCACGTCAAAATTTTGAAGGCTTAGAAACTTGGGATGTGAGTCATGTCAAAAATATGGCAGCAATATTTGATGGTGCAAAACATTTCAACCACGACATTTCAAGCTGGGATGTATCTGGGGTTACGAATATGCACTGCATGTTTCGTGATTGCAAAAACTTCAATCAACCTTTGGAGAGCTGGAATGTGTCAAAAGTCACGAATGTAAAGGAAATGTTTTCTAGTTGCACCAACTTCAATCAGCCCCTTAGAGAAGTGGAATGTCTCTAATGTGACAGATATGCGTGAGATGTTTAAAGGGTGCTCCAACTTCAACCAGCCCTTGGATAACTGGGATGTGTCAAATACCACAAACATGCGGGACATGTTCTATGAGTGCACCAACTTCAATCAGCCCTTGGATAACTGGGATGTGTCAAATACCACAAACATGGGTAGGATGTTTTATGGTTGCACCAACTTCAACCAATCTTTAGAGAGTTGGGATGTGTCTAGGGTTGAGAATATGAGTGAGATGTTCTCTAGTTGCGAAACCTTCAACCAACCCCTAGATAAGTGGGATGTATCTAATTTGGCAGATATGAGCGGGATGTTTAAAGATTGTGAAAACTTCAATCAGCCTTTGGAAAAGTGGGATGTGTCACGTGTAGTGGACATGAGTCATATGTTTGAAGGGTGCGAAAACTTTGACCAGCCTTTAAACAATTGGGACATATCTGGAGTTACAGATATGCGCAACATGTTTTGTGGTTGCAAAAAATTCAACCAACCACTAGACAAGTGGAATGTATCAAAGGTTACGAAGATGGCTGGTATGTTTGATCACTGCACCAACTTCAATCAACCATTAGAAAAGTGGGATGTGTCAAATGTGGAGAGCATGAGATGCATGTTTGACAGTTGCACCACCTTCAACCAACCCCTAGACAACTGGGATGTGTCAAATGTGAAATATATGTGGCACGTGTTTGCAAAGTGTAGCGCACTCGAAAAATTGCCTGAGTGGTATAAAGAAGATGAGTAGGGGTGAGATGATGTTCAATGTTTTAGAAATTGCTGCGCAATTACAGACAAGCATCGCTACACAGGCATATGAAGACCATCAAGCATGCCAAATCTATGCAGACCTAATGTCCCATTACAAAACCTTTAAGGAACTTTGGGCGCAGTATAAACCCCTTGAGGACCAACAAGAACGGCAAAAGCAAGTCTTTAAAGCCAAACGCCAAGTCCTCTGTGATCTCTTAGATTATGAACCCCTAGAGGTTTTAAATCTATACAGGTGGAACATTGAGGATAAGGACACTAAAGAAGCCTTGGACAAGTGTTATCGGGATTGGATGGTTGAAAAATACGATGTTCCAGACTTAGGCACCTACCAAAAAGACAGACAAAAGTTTCAAGACAAACTCAATGGCTTTTCTAGGGGCGTGGCTGATTTGTTAGCCTCATCCCCCAAACTCACAGAGCCAGAGAGGCTGAAGGGGTGGGCACACTTTATAGAGCTCAAAAGGCTGGCGTGCCAAGAGGCTTACAGCACTTTTATCCAGCTTTACAAGGAAGAGTGCAAGGCAAAGGGCAAAAAAAGCATTGGCTATGGCAATATTGATGGGGAGGCTTATAAGGCTTGGTGTGCATTGAGTTCAAGCCTAGATTCTCTTGAAAACAGCCTAAAAAAAATGCTCCAATACACAGTGCGCATTTCTAGGGCGGGTGCATTGCGCTCTCTGGTTGATAAATACACAGGCGCATATGCCGATAGCTTTTCTTTAGATAATGAGGAGGGTTTAAAACAACTCTTAGGGTTTCAAGAGGCAGTGGCTCGCATTAAAAACGCCGATGAAAAAGTGTTAGAGGCTAAAGGGGTGTTGGAACAACGCATCATCCAATGCCAAGAGAGGTTACAAGAGTGCAATGCCCTTTTAAACCAAGAGGGCATCACTTGGGAGCAAGAAGAGCAGATCAAAAAGCCCTTTGAAGAAGCGTGCAAGGGCTTGATCTTAGAGGTGCAGGCTTTGTTGCAAGTGGTGGATGCGAGTTTAGGTGTGGCTCAAGTGCGCCAAGTGCAAGGCACTTTATGGAGCAAAAGAGAAGATTTAAAGACCAACAAATACAACACTCCCGCTTTTAAAAAAGCCCTAGACAATGAGGTGTTAAAGCCTTTGGAAGAAAGCTTTTTAAATTTCAATGAAGCCCCAAATCTACAATTTGCCCTAGACACTTTTAAGTCCATTTTGCAAATTGCTTTGCAAGAAATTACAGAGGCTTTTTTAAACCTAGAGCCCACTTATCAAAAACTCCAAGCAGAAGGAATAGTCGATCGAGATTTGCACTCTAAACTCAGAGATAGTGTGGAGACCTCTTTAAAAGCTCTAAGTTCGAGTGTTCGCGACTTGCTATCTAAAAAAGACCTTGATGAAAACACCGATAAAATGCTTAGAGAATCTCTTTTTATTTTGGAGAATGGTTTATGTTATAGTGTTTCAGGAATTGAAGAAAAATCTAATGCAGAAAGAGAGGAAGTTCTTAGCACTTTAGGGGCTGAATTGGATAAATTAGAACACCTGAGTGCCCCGCAGGAGAATGATGACCTGAAAGCTGTAGAGCAAATCCGAGAGTTTTTAAAAGAAAAACTTGCACAAGAAAAACGAAGATACGAGGAGGGAGATGCCATTAGACCCCTATGGGATTACGAGGGTGATAATCTCCAAGCCTATGCAGACTATACCAAAGAGAGTGTGCACAATGCTGAAGCATGTTTGGAGTTAGGCAAAATGGCCGCTCAGGGCATCGTGTTACCCAAATCTAGTGATCTTGCTCATTCCTATTTTGACAAGGCGATCGAACTAGGTTCGATCAGAGCTTTGACCCATTTAGGACTATTGTATTTAGATTTGGAAGAAAAGCAACAAGCGTTTGAGTGTTTTACAAAGGCTTTGGTGTTGGGCGATGTATGTGCCTATGTGGGGTTAGAAAAGCTCAGACATCTTAACAGTTTTAGCAGCGAGATGTATACTTTGAACGATACCCTTGTGAAAAACGCACCTGCATCAGAGCGCACGCAAGCCCATAGGTTTTTTAGCTTTGAAACCTATATCAAAGACCCTAAAGAGGCAGATGCAGAGGCGCAAGTCATGCTCGAAGAGGTTCAAGGGGAGTGTTTGCATGAACACCACTTTAGTTACGAAGGTCACATAGATGAAGAATATGGTGTTGATACAGAATACAGAGAGAACTACATTGAACCTTGTTTTGAAGACCTCTTTGATGATGGTGTTTATGCCACTATGGATGGCTTGAATGCCCGTTTGCATTTAAACATGCTTAAGACCATTGATACAGTTTATGGCAAGCCCAAAAAAGAGGATTATCAAAAAGCCTACGAGAATGCCAAAGAGGCTTACCAAGATGGCGTAGAGTTAGGCAGTGGGCGTTGTGCCCTAGAGCTAGGGCACATGTATCTAGATCAGTTTGCGCAAATGTGCAAATCTTTACCCGCTAAGCAAAAAAAGAGTGCAAACCTAGAGGCTAACCACAATGCCATTACTTGTTTTAAAAAGGCTTTGCAATGCCATTTCAATGCTGCGCTTGATCCTCTGATCGACTTATTGCAAGCCCAACAAGAATTGCTTAAAAAAATGCCTAATGTCGCTTTGAGTGCGCAATATGCCCACGATTTAGAACAGGCTAAGACCTATGAGAAGGCTCTCCATCAGGCCTGCCAAGCTAAAGACCCTAAGCAATGGGGACCGGTTAGTTTCGTGCCTGATTTTCTTGAAAACGCTAGTCTATCTCAAGACAAGTCTCAAGAAAAACCCCAAGCCACAGAAGAAAAAGTTAAACCCCTGTGGCAATATGACAACAATACTAAACAAGCCTTTAAAGACTACATGGAGGCTAAGGATAAAAACAATGCCTCTGCGTGGCTAGAACTAGGCAAGATGAGCTTACTGGGGGTTGTCGTGCCCCCTGATCCCATAGGGGCAATGGTGTGCTTTGAAAAGGCCAAAGACTTAGGCTCTTTGCAGGCCTACTATGGAAGCTATTTGGCAGATAATGCTTTAAATGCTTACACAGATAGCTTGCAGGAAAGATTACAACAAGAACCGCAACCTAATTATAATTCCCCCTTAAAGAGTTCAGAGATAAAAGAGGGGCTAGAGTGTATTTTTTCAATGAGCAAACCCGCAGGTGGGGGAGTTTTTAGAAAATATGAGGGTGTGGTGATAGAAGATTGGGTCTTTGAACAGGGAGAGAATCGAGGGAGATGGTTTGGTTCTATTAAGGCTTGGGAACAGAGCGAATTTGAGGAAATTTTAGAGGCTTTCAACAAGCAGGCTAACAAGGATGATGCGCCCATGCATGCATGGGGGGGAATCTTGCGCATAAATGTTGGGTGTCAAGCCCCTGATGTGTGGAGCTTAGTACTGCTACACAGCCGAGAACAAAAAAATCTCTTGCGCTATCAAGCTAACGAAGCTTATGAAGACATTATGCAAGCCATTAAAGAGGGCTATGTGGATGGGCATTATTTACTAGGAGTGGGGGATTTGCATGGAAGATTGCATGGGTTTTTTGTAGCATTGCAAAAAGTGCGTGCAAATATCATTGAAGAAACAGGCAATGATGAATTTAGTGGCGAAATCTATGGGGGTGAGGAAGATTATTTAGAAGGTTTAGCCCCTGATGACCCTGAAGATGAAGGCGAAAAGTTTTACCACAACCAACGCAAAAAGTCTCTATTAAAGGGGACAAAGGCGGGCTCAACCCTGTGTGGTGTGGCTCTAGTAGAACTTTATGAGAAAGGGACTAAGCTCAAAACCCAGAAACTTTTTGACAAACGCCATGTGTGGATAGAGCTTTTAACACCCTTTTGGGAGCAACAGCGCAATTACAGAGCTTTAATGCAACTAATTAAGCTTTTAGAGCAGCAAATCGCCTTTTGTGAGGATCAAAAAGGGCTTGGTTTTAATGCCTACACGAAAGAAAAAGATGTGCCTCGAGAAAGCCTAGAAACTCTACACCATTATCAGAAGTATAAAGGTGTGCTTCTAGGATATAGGGAACATTTGAAGCAAATAGGTTCTAGCGCGGAGAGTTTGAATCACTATTATATCGGCTGTGCGGACTATTTGTTTTTCTAAGTTGTAGTTAAAGAAGCATACTTATATGCTCAAAAACAGCGTTTCTGTAGCGTATAAAGCAAGCTTACCAACTACGCCTCGTAACCACTACGCGCCTTATAACCTACTCAAACGCTACTACCTTTTGTAGCTTTAAGGAGGTAACCCCTAGTTTTAAGGTTTGTGGATGTTGTTTTGGTATGGTGCAATCCACAGCTATCAAGTGTTTTAGGCAGTGTTGCGCTTTTGCATCTCATTCAAAGACTGCAAACCAAAACCTAATTTCTTTAAAACTCTTGCAAACTCAAGAGCGTTTCCCTCAAAAGAGGGCAAGTCGATGTTCTTAGATTTTGCAATCACTCCTAAGGCATCTTTGAGCTCTGCCAAGTCGCCATCCTCTAAAACGGCTTCTAAAAAAGATAGGCGTTTTTCATCGGTGTTTAGAAATTTAACCACGCTAAATGGCTTAAAGGCCATCTAAAACTCCTCTTTTAAGATTTTTTGTGCCTTGATTATATCCTTTTGTTGTGTGCTTTTGTCGCCTCCGCACAGCAAAATCACCAACACCTCTCCCCGTTTAGCCACATACAAGCGGTAACCCGGTCCCGTGTGGATGCGTAGCTCAAAAATTGCGCCCGTAAAGTCAGTAAACGACGCACAATCGCGCCACGCCCCTTCAGCTCTTTTAGATTTTCTAGCCACTTTTCAAATTCGTCTGATGTCTGTATTTCCATGCCTGCATTTTAACGCAAAACATCATCAATGTGTGGGCTCTAAGTCTCTGTTAAAACCTTGACTATGTCTGTATCTAGTT
Organism: Helicobacter felistomachi; assembly: GCF_030296895.1. GTDB lineage: Bacteria > Campylobacterota > Campylobacteria > Campylobacterales > Helicobacteraceae > Helicobacter > Helicobacter felistomachi. The sequence goes on along the minus strand of NZ_AP028023.1, from coordinate 39,071 downwards.
CTAAATAATTATCTATATCTATCCTCTAAGCACTATCATTTAAACGCCCGATTAAGTAATAAAATAAATTGCGTTAAAGAGATTGTATTTAGCAAGCATTTACACCACTTATAGCGTTGCTTAAAATGATATGGCTATTTTGCGGTAGTTCTCGCTCTAATATCAGTCCTTTTGGTAGATTGCCAAACATGTAACATATGACTGTTGGCAAGCTGCCCTATCCTAGTTGTAGGGAATATCAACCAGTGGTCGCGTTTAATTTTGTCTTTGATGGTTTTTAGCGCGCCACTCGCTCACTATTACCACTAATGTATAAAAATCAGCAAAAATTGTGTTAAAATGGATGCGAATTCGAGGGCGGACTTCTGCCCACCTTTTGCTGGTTTTTATCTTTGGTTACTTTCCGGCTATCAACTCTAGTAGTTCGTTGTCAAAGCTTTTAATGACGTCATCCAGAAATAGCTCAATATTTTGTGGTGCAATACCAACCATAGTGCCTCTAAACTTAGTCGTGATGCGTGGATATATTTTGTTCTTGTTAAGCCTAGTTTTAAGTAGATTTTCCCAGTGAAAACAGCGGTTACGGATACTAAGAAGTAGATACATGACAATCTCAGCCTTATTGTCATTGCTAAATTTTGTCTTTCTAGGTGTGTCCGTGCAATAATTTCTATTACTCAGATCATAGTTTTTAAAATCAAAATGCTGTAAGTTAAAAATTTTACTCCGTATATAAACATTCTCGTTTATCATTGCAATGATCTCACCCAAAGACATTTTTGAAAGAAGTTGCGTGTGGGTGAGCTTTCCATTGAGCTCTAGCTTTTTGATTTTATTTAAAATCTTGGCGTCTGTAGAATATCTAAGCCAATCAGTAGAAATTTGTCGTTTCTCAAAGTCAAGCAGGTTGCGTAAAATCAGTTCTATACTTGCTAACTTTGGTGTGATCCTGCCAATCAGTCTAAGGTTATTAAAATGCTCATCCACATTCTCATATGACTCCAGTCTTTCTTGGGAGAAAAACAGAATTAGCTTAGATTTTTCCATTGAATAGCTTAAGCGAAATGAATCATCTTAAGATGATTGGGGAGGGACTCTGTATTCGATCTAAGTTTAACCAATAAAAAAACTCCAATTCACGGGCTTATATTTGGCTTTCAAGCTGCTCCATTTTGCCTATAGCACTGGGACATGATCCTATGGTAATAAGTCACGACAACGCTTAATGTATCACATTAAACTACAGATAACGCTCATTAAGGCATAAATCTTTCATTTTAATGGCTACATTCTACAATGTTTTAGCAAAAATTTTATGCAATATATTAAATACAAATAATCAATATTTAAAACACTATTAAATACATTAAATATTATTTAAAATCGTTTTTAATCTTGTTCGAATTATCTTGTTACTACTGTTTACCAAAAGCCTTCTACTGCAGAAAAAGGTTGACTTTTCTACCATTTTAAAGTTGTTAGACTGCCAAAAACTACAGCTAACAACCTTTTAGCCACCTCAAAATGCCAAGGCTAAAGTGAATCCCCCATCCCCATCTCAAACCAAACAACTAAAATCTCCCCTCATCAGTAACAGGTCCAACCCCCATCTCTGCCTCTATCTCTTTAATGCGTTCTAGCCACCTTTGCATGGCTTGGGCATATTCTGCACGCTCTGTTTCATCTGTTATTGAACCATTATCCAAAAGATCTATCGCATTCATGTAGCTCATTTTGAGAGAAATCAATTCTTGTTCTATTTCAGTAAACATTTTTGCCTCCATTTGTTACAATGCTTGCTCCCGTTCTCTTTTATCCTTGCTCTTTGACAGCTTTATTAAGGACTGCTAGAGAGACTTGATGAGGCTGTCAAAGTTGCCAATGCACTACAACACATTGCTAGTTCATCCATTTTTACTAGGTCTATCTTACCCTATTTGGGCTATTTTGGTGTGAATTTCACTAGATCGTATTGTCAAGCTTGCTTGGGTGCTGTGCAACACACCTATGGAGTAGATGGAGTCTTGTCCCAGTCTTTTAGAATGTCTATATTATCTGGATTATCTGGTGTAATCTGCAAGGGAGGTGTCTTAGATTTATTCTCCTTGGGGGACCCAGTAGGTTGAGCTTGATACCATTCTCTCAAGCAGTCCGTATATGGTCCTAAATTCTTCCTCCAACCTATTTCTCTTTCTTTTTCATCTTTCCACATCTTTTCTATTGCTTTGTATTTTTGGCATGCTGTTTGCTCTTTTGGGCTGGCTTGCTCCTGTATTTGAGCATTGTCTTGCACTTGTGGATTTTTTAGTTCTTGTGTTTGGGGGTAGGGCTGGGTCTGCTCTGTCTGTATTTGCTCTTGTGATTTAGGGTAGGACTGCAACTTCATCTGCTTTTGCCCCTGTGGCTTGGATTGATGACTAGATTGTTGGTGTGTTCTCTCTTGTGGGTGCAAACTATTTTGCATCTGTACCTGTGGTTTTTGCTTGTCTTGTATTAGAAAAACAATTACAGCTACGATGATGATGATAAGAGCAATAGCTAGGACTAATGTGCGGATTTGCCATATTATGGGTTTCTTAGCTAACTTCTTATGCTTTGTCTCTTGTTCTGGGCGTACTTCTTGGGTTTGTGTCAATACCTTCTCATCTAAACCTTGCTTTGGATTAATCCCTTGCTTTAAAGCACAAGAGCGCACATACTTAGAGACATCTAATCCAAGCTCTTGTGCTTTGTGTTTAAGCTGTTCTAACTCACTGAGAGTAAAACGCACGCTCACGGCTTGGGTTTTATTGTCTTTGGATGCTTTAGACATTTGTAGGACTTTTGCTTACAGTAGAAAGGCAGATAACCATAAGGGTATTATAGCCTGAGATACACTTTGTAAGATTTTTATGCAGGACATTTGTAGGACAAAATTACAAGTTTGTATGACAAATTTGTATGACAAAATATAGGTATTCTCACAGAGAAAACCCCTAAAATAGGCGCTTCATAGAAATTTGTATGACAATTGTATGACAAAATACCAAGCGTTTGTAGGACAAAAAATCATGATTTGTATGACATGGTTTTGTATGACAAAACATAGAATTGAGAGAAATGCCTAAATGGTGTTTGGGGCGTTTTGTATGACAAAGATATTTTATGGAACAAAGGCAATGAGAGTTTTTATTCTAATTTTCGCTCATCAATATTGCTTGCTTGTTAGCCAGCTATCTAAGTTTGGGCTGTTAGAATAAAAGCAAGCGCGCAATCACTAAAGATAAAATCACTTATGCTTCCCCACACTCTTCTGTGTTCCTTTTTGCTGTGATTTCAAAAGCTCACTTTCTAAAAATCCATTAAATTCATCTAAACGCCTTGCATAGTCATCTGTAATGTTTGTATATTCTGTAGCTATCTTCCTGTAGCTATCTTCGGCTCTAGGCTTGCACTCATACTCAAAATTGTGATAAATTGTGATTAAAGGGTGACCCCCTATGGCATTTCTAACTATGCTACCCTTGCTCCAACTAAAGGATATACACTGAGCCGCAAAGAACGCCTTAAACTTGAAATTGATGTGTTAAAGGTTTTGATAGTAGCACTTCTTACAGCTATCTTTGGGACTTTTGGATTTGTTACCATCAACTATCTCAAGGTTAATCTTGTTCAAGGCATTGTCATCTCTACTGGGCTTGTGATCCTATTTAGTATTCTAGTTATTTTGTTTAGAAGGCTTTTTGCCGATCTCAACGAGATAGAGGAGATGGAAGAATGATAGGCATTGCAGTGGCTTTTTTTGCACTCTTTTGTTTTGGTGTCCCCTTACTCTACATGGTGTGGGAATTTAGAAAGGCGGATCGAAAGCGGGCGGATTCAAAGAAAAAGCATAGATAACCAAATTTTCAAAAACACCATAAGAGTGAATTGCTTACGATTGCTTTTTCAAAGATGACAGCTTGACCCCTAATAAAGTAAAGCATTTTATAGGATATTCTCTACTCAAATGCAAGGCGACTCAGCACTTGCAAAGACAAGTATAAATTCTCATAAAAATAATTCATATAAAATGTGATTAAATACTATTAAAAACATTTAACATTATAAAAAATTATATTTAGTATTATTTTTAATTTTAAAATTTAAAGCCTATTTATGATAACCCCCATCCCCCTTTTGCTCTTGCTCTTGATCTTGGATTGCTTTTACTTGCGCCAAGATTCTAGGCAAATCTTCTTTGAGACTAGCAAGGTCATTTAATACATTGCTTGCTTTAATTTCTAATGCCTGAGCCACTTCTGGGCTAGTCTTGCCTATTTCAGCAATCTTTGCATACACAACACCCTCTAGTATCTCCAAAGCCCCCAAATCGCTTTGGATGCCCTCTAACTTCGCCTTTGTCCCTTCAAGCTCTGCCTTTGTGGTTTGCAAATCGCTCTGTGTAGTTTCTAGCGTGGATTTTGTGGTCTTTAGCTCACTTTTAAGACTTGTGTTCTCAATGCCACTCTTTTTAAAAGCTTCATTATCAACCTTTGCCTTTTCTACCTCTTGCTTATTAGTTTCTTTTTCTTTTTCTAAGGCGCTCACTTTACTTTGCAACTGCTCCTTGTCGTTTTTCAGGCTTTCTATCTGTCTTTTAGCCTGATTGAGCTCTGCCCCATACTCAGCACTGCTCTTAAACTCTGTAGCAAGCTTGCTAATTTCATTTTTGACACTATCCACAGCCTCTAAGATAATGGCACAAGCTTGATTGTTGATGGCTTGCACTGCTTGGCTGTGCTTTGTAAGAGTTTCTGCTAACTTCTCTTTTATAGCTTGTTCTCGTCTGTTAAGCTCTCTGTAACCTGTCTTAGCCTTAATGGGGTCATAGTCTAGCTTGTATTCTTTTTTAACACCCTTGCCAAAGAGTCTAGCTATAGCATTGATAGCTGTGTGCTTGCCTGCTAGCATTTCTTCGTTGAGTAGAGCACAAGTGCTTGCCTGCTCAATCATCTCCTCTTGGCATTGCTTATGGATACTGATGAGCTTGGCATCGCTGGCTTTAATGTGTGCCACTACACCAGATGTAACGGGGGCTACATACTTTCTAATAAGGTTTGTGGCTTCTTTTTCAAAAGCTTTGATGTGTGCTTGACTCTTTGCCTCTGTTTTGGCTGTCTTTAACTCAGCTTTAAGGGTTTGGGTTTCTTGTTCTAAGTTAGTGTTGGTGTTCTCTAAGCTTGCAATGTAGCTGGGAGCATACTTAAGCCAAATGTTTAAAATGCGCTCATCTAATTGCGCTTGGGTCAATTTCTCATCATCTAAGGCGCTCAATTCTCTAAAAGCTTCTTTAGGACAGCCCTTGCCCATGAGCTCTTGTCTTTCTGCTAAACGCCTTGCTCTGATCTGTGTTTTTGTGAGATACACGGGCTTGAGTTTTAGATTCTCTTGCTGGAGTTGTTGGTTAGTGGTTTTGAGTGTGGTGATTTCTTGTTTGGAGTTATCAAGCTCTTGGGTGAGATTTTTATACTTAGTTTCTAGTTCTTGGTTTGCTTGCTGAAGTTTTTTATTTTCTTGCGCTTGTGTATCGCTTTGTTGTTGCAAGACATCGGCGTTGGCTTTGAGTGTGGCAAGCTCGGGTTTCACCTTATCAAGCTCTTGGGTGTGCTTGACAATCTGTTCTTTTAAACCATCGATACTTTCATCTTTTTGGGTGTTCTCGTTCTTAAGGGCATCTATCTCTTTTTGTTTTTCTTGCAAAGCTTTGGCATGCTCTGTGTCTTTGGTATTGATGTCTTTAGTGTAGCTTTGCTTTCTAAGCTCAAGCTCTTTAGTGTGCTTTTGCCTAAGCTCTTGCACGGCACTAGGGCTTAGATAGTCTTTGTATTTGGCTTCAGCAATGCTTATCTTGTTCTCTACTTGTTCAGGGCTTAGATAGTCTTTGTATTGTTCTTGCAAGGATTGGTAGCGTTCTTTAGCTTCTTGCTCTATCTGTGTGATGCGCTCCTTTAGGTCAGCAATGCTCAAGCCCTCATCTTTCAAGGCTCTTAAGCTCTTGTAATCCTCTTGTGTGAAAAGCTTTAAATCACCAAGCCCTTGATTAAGGGCAATTATTTGCTTTCTCACACTCTCTAGCAAAGACTTGGCTTCTTTGATAGTGAGTTTCTTGTTCTGTTTGTCTTGTGGGGCAAAGATAGTAACAAGGTCTATGAGTGTGGTTTCTAGTTCTATCTTATTAGCTTGGAGTTCTTGGTTCTCTTTGGTTAAAGCGGTATTAGTCTGCTCTAGTTGGGTTTGTTTTTGTTTAAGGGTATTTAACTCTATTTGGGCGTTCTTAGCACTTGTTTGTAAGTCTTTGATTTGTTTTTGGTAGGCTGTAACTTCTTGTGAGTTATTTTTTTCTAATTTAATCCGTTTTGTTTTCTCTTTTTCCATCAACTGCCCATAAGCTCTAGGCTCAATGCGTTTTCTACCTGTGCCCTTAATTAGGTTGCCGTTTTCATCTATGGTGTCGTTCTTAAATTGTCCACGCTCCATACCTAAGATTTGTGCCACTTCTGTTTGCATTTGTCCTAAAGCTCTAGGTCTTTGCAAACTTCCTCTAAAAAGGCTCTTGCCTGTGTTCTCATCAAGAGTAACAAACTCCAAATGGGCGTGGTGATTGATTTGTGTGATGCCATTTTCATCAATATGCCCTTCATCTCTATGAATAGCGATTTGGTAGCATTGAAAGCCATATTTGGTTTTAAAGTGTTTGGATAACCTTTCTAAATCTTGCATTGTTGAAGTTTCTTTGAGATTAACAACGGCACTCCATAGATAGCTTTTAGCCCGAAACTTTTGCCCTCTGTGTTGTAAATAGGCATCCATAGCTTTTTTAATAATTTGGGTTCTTAATGCCAAAGCTTCTTGCGCCGATCTATCCACTTCAACACCTCCGCCCACTTTTAAAATCACTTCTTGAGGCAAGAGATAGTTAGGGGCAATGCTTCTATCGTTGTGGTTAAGTTGCACGGCATTTTTGGTAGGTTTAAAGTTAATTGATGAGATGTTGCCCATACTCCCCTCCCCTTAATCTATTTCTTTTGTTGTTCTTGCTTGCGTTTTTTAGAAAGCATTTCACTCGCTTCAGCCTGTCTTTGTTTTAGGTCATTGAGCTTATCATTAAGTTTTTTAAGCTGTTTTCTAAAGTGTTCTTTTCATTTTCAATCTTTATAATTTGTTCTTCTAGCTTGCCAATCAATTTGCCTAATTCTCGGGTGCTCTTTTCGTTCAAGAGTTTTGGTTGTGGTTTTATATTTTTGTTTTGTGTATTAGGGGTAGTGTCACTGCTTTGATGACTGACATTGCTTGCATTATCATTACTTGCGTTGCCTGAATTATCTAGCATTATTTAATCCTTTTATTATAAAATACAATATTTTACCAAAAATCCCCGTTAGGGGCAAATTAACCATAGTGAGCTTGCGAGCGATACCCGTAGGTAATGGTTAATTTGCAAATTAACCATTGCTACGCAAAACACGGCGCAAGCTTGTTTGGTTAATTTGCCACTCAAACGCCGTGGGAGCTTAAAGGCTGTATGTATTGATTTATGTATTAAAGTTATTTTGTGGAGAAAACCTTAAATATATTTAAGCTGTATGAGGCTCTAGGAGCGACGAGGGTGTGCTAGAGTGTAGGTTTTAGTTTAAGTCGTGGTTGTGTGGTCTTGTAGAACACATGATATAAGCCATTAAACTAGCTGATTGCAATATAGAAAGCTACAAAAAAGCAGACAAGTCCGAACACTACAGAAAAGATGACTAAAGTCTCCATCATAGCTCTCCTATTTCTTTGATTAATTTTTTGATTTTAAATTGCAAAACTATAATTGCAATCCCAAGTAGGATGATGCTTAGACAGCTGATGATAACTATGACTATATTGCTTTGATTATACCTAGTAAAAACAAAGGCAATTAAAGCAATTAGAGAAGTAACGGCATAGCTGCGCCAAGTCTTTAAATCATCAAGTTCTGCTTTCTTTTTATCTAGTTCTGGCATTGTTTTGTTTTCACTTTGCTCTCTTCACAAACTCTCTAAGCAAGCTCTCGTGATCTTCAAAAAAGTATATGAAGCAATCAGGAAATCCTTTAGGGATGAATTTTAGATAGGCTTGGTTTAAAGAGCGCAGACGCTCGGCATAGCTACGATCTGTGTGATCGGTTGTGTTGATCTTAAAGACACCCATCAGCTTAGCATTATCACCTCCAAAAGAACCTACCATCAAGAGCTTAACACTTTTAAAGTGGTATTCAAAGTCTTTGGTAAACAAAGGACCACTAAGCCCTATAAAACTATTAAGGGTTTTTAACTCTTGCTTGTTGTAATGATCTCTCTTACTTCTTACCTCTTCTCTAGCTTTCTTTTCTTGTTTCTCTTTCTCTTCTTTTTGGATTTGCGCCATGGTGTCTTTAAAGCGGTTTTGTGTGTGGCGTTTGAGAATAGCTTTTTGCATGTCAAGATGGGGGTGAGGCATAAAGTGAAAGGTGATGCCCACAACTTTATTGCCCTTGCCTTTTTTGATTTTTGTATAAAAGATGGTTTCATAGGGTAAAGAGCGATCGGGATTTTCAGGGTTATAGCCTTCATCAATGGGGACACCTAGCTCTCTGCAGGCGGGTTTTAATATCGTATCGGTGTCCTTAACTGACAAACTCTTAGGTATCCCCATAAACTCTTTAAACCCTTCAAAGTCGCTCTTGTAGGTAAGCACCTCGCACATGCAAAGCTTTTTCACATCCTCAAAGCGCACCAACAATCGATACAGAGCTTTGGCATATTTACTTCTCAAGGACATAAAAATCTTTAATTGCAAAGAAGTGAAGTTTGCACTAAGGTTATTGAGTAAATGGGTGAAATAGGGGGTGTTGATGCCAACTTCTATGTAGCGAAGCTTGGGGGTTTTGTCTGAAACGATTGTAAAGTGCTTGAATAGAAAGCAATTTGTTTCCTTAGTCAATTCTTCACCATTTTCTACAAAACGCATGATTTTCCAGAAGTTAGCCATTCTGATATTTTTCCAAAGTGTGCGCACCACTCTTAATAAGTTGTCTCCATCAATTTTGGGTGTACCGATCATCTCTTTGACTTCATGGGGTTCAAAGCGTATACAAGTATCGCCTTGATCTTTGAGGCGGTTGAATAAGGCAAAGAGCAAGTTACTTTCCCATGCCCCAAGCTTTCCTAGATTAACCTTGTAAATGTCATTGTGTAGGGTTACTCTAGTTGAATCGGCTATGCGTAAGTCTTTAGCAAGCACAGCGTTTTTAGACACATTTTGGGGAGCTTGTGCTGTGTTTTCTTGTTGATTCTGCTTTGTGTCTTGGTTTAAAGGTGTGGCTAGCTGTGAGTTTTCAACTTGTGGGATAACTTGCTCTTGTTTGAGAGTTTGTTGCACTTGAGCTTGTGGTGCATTTGTAGGTGTTTGGGGTAAGCCTTCTTTGACTGGCCTTTGTTCTTGGTTTTCTTGGGGGAATTGGGGGCTTTGCGTTGGTGTTAAGGCTAAAAGTTTTTTTACGCATTCAGTTTTTTCCTGTTTTAAAATATCTTTAAGTGCTTGATTTGTTTCAACATCTATTAGAACTTGGAGTTTTACGATCTCATTACTCAAAACTTGTTTTTGATCCTGAATAACCATCTTTCAACACCTTTCTTTGCTGAGCTTATTATGGTAATTGTAGCATAAATTAAGGATTTTATGTAATTTACCCCTTAAATATGCCGAATTTACCCCTTAAATATGCCGAATTTACCCCTTAAATTGCCGAATTTACCCCTTATTTAGGTTTATTGAAGCACTGGAAACTCCGTGGGCAACGCAGTTTGTGAAGCCCACAAGGTCGCCCTACAAAATGGTTTACAAAGTGGTTGACAAAGTTCTTACGCACGCACGAGAAAATTTGGTTAAGCTAAGTTTGCAAAAAAACAAAGGACAAGGCACAATTAAGGTAAGCCAAGCTTACGCTTGGCATCTATATGCTCTTGGGGGCAAGCCCCCAAACCCCCAAGAGAGGGTTTTGAAGTGAGAATTTGAGTTTTGGTCTTGAAGTATCTATGACTATGGGGCAATCATGTCTCTTTGGAGAGAGTGAAAACTGATTGATTCAGGACAATTATGTCTTTGGAGAGTAAGATGAAGAAAAGCAATAAAACAAACATAGCGTTTAAAGAGCCTTTAAAGGGTCGTAGAGCGCAAGGTTAGGGGTGGAGAGTATATCAAACATGGTTTGTGGGTTGAAAGCGATTGTGGGGGATTGTAGATAGAAAGACCAACACGGCGTATGAGAGCAAAAAGCTTGCGCCAAGATCAATCATCATTAAGATGTTTTTTACGAATTTTATGCGATAATACAGACGAAATTAAATCGGGGGGCTCCCCCGGTTCTCTTTGAGGGTTTCTTTTCTATTATTGTTTCTGGTTTCTTCAATCTCCCTAGTATCCCTTGTTTCATACTCGGTCTGACCAACCTAAAAACCGACATTCTAAGTGTTTATTAGATGTTGCAATAAAAACTCCAAAAAGTATTCAATCTTCTCGTATGCAAGGCTTACAATCCGTTTAGAGTGGCTTGTTCTATCACTTGGGGCATAGATAGAAAGCCTAGGATAAGCAATAATGTTAACCTTATAATAGTTAGGCAGCTTTAAATCTATTTTTTATTGAGATGGCAGAAATCTCTAAAATCTAACCTATGCTTTCTAAAGTCAAAAATCAGATTTTGCAAATGGTTCTGTTTGATGACAACCACAATAGACCCTAGTGTCAAATTGGATAACAAGTAAGAATTGTAGGCTTTTACATCGGTCCTTTGTATATAAGCCACATGCTCTCGAATGAGTCTGTCCCGGCTCACACGCTTGTTGATCTTCTCTATCTCTCTGCTTAGGTAAGGCGCATCTACAATCCAAGCTGGACTACCAACCACTAACTGCATGCAAAAATCCACAATGTTTCTTAGATAAATCTCTGCCTGGGCGATCTTTGGAGTGAGTCTAGCATTGAACTCTAAACTAGCGTTGTGTTTGGCAATGTCATTTCCATAGGATATAAGCCGCTCTAAAGATATGAGATTTCTCACATCGCTTTTAAAAGCTTGCACTTGTGCGTAAAGGGTCTCTATACTGATGTTGTCTTTCATGACTAGTAAGAGTATCTAAGTTTCTCTTTGTGATTTTACAAACAAGCCCACAATTCATTTAAATCTGCTACAATAGCCTTTTTATTTTTCTAAAAAAAAGGAAATCTATGCCTAGCTCTACTTGCGCTGTGCGGGGGGGGGGGGGGGGGGGGGGGTAACTCTCTCTAGTGTTGTTTTAGTTGTTTTTAGGGTTAGCGTGGCTGGCTTTGGATGGGAGCTGGTATGCTGGATGTCTTAAAAATTGCCGAGCAGTGGCAGGCAAGCAGCGCTACACAGGCGAGCACAGATGTCATCTTGCATTACACGGCTTTAAAAGAAAAGTGGGGTAAATACGCCCCCTTAAGGCATAAACGGGATTTACAAAACGAGGCGTTTGGCTCTAAAAACACGGAGCTTTACGGGTTTTTAAATCCTTGCAGATACGACATTTTGCCCTTGTGTGTGCGTTTAATGCCCGAAGATGCCCCCTTACAAGCAGTCAATGAGACATTAGGCGCTTGCAAGACACCCTCTCTAGATGATTACCAAGCACAACAAAACAAATTTAAAGAGACCCTAAAGACATGCTGGCAACAGCTAGAGCCCTTTTAAAAGACACGCCCCAACTGACACAGGCTCAAAAGCTACAAGGCTGGTTTATCTTTGCCGAGTTGGAGCGCGCCCGTTGTTTAGAAGCGTGGCAAGCGTTTTACAAACTCTACAAAGAGGATTGCAAGACAAAGGGAAAGAAAAAGCTCATTTGGCATGAGATGCAAGAGGTGGCTAGGGGTGCTTACACTGCTTTTAGCCAATCTTTTAACGCCTTAATGAAGGGTTTAACCCAACTTTTAGAATGCGCCAATGGTCTAAGTGGGGTGCAGGCGTTACGCCAATTGGTAAGCAATTCACATAATGGCAAAGTAGATTTATATATCTATTGCGATGAAAAGGCTTTAGAAAAGCTCTTAAGCCTTAAAGATGCGCTGGGGGCGGTGGTAAGTCAAGATGCCAAAGTCTTAGAGACCAAAAAGACCTTGGAGCAAAAAATCACTGCGTGCCAAGAGGAATTGCCCAAATACCTTGCCCTTTTAGATCAGGCTACAGATAAAAGTTGGCAAGAGCGTAACCAAATTAAAGCACCCTTTGAGAGATTAACAAAGAATTTAGGGCAAGATATACAAGCCCTATTTGAGGCGTGTGATGCGAGCTTGGGTGTAGAGGTGATGCGCCAAGTTTTGGGGGTTGAGAAGGCAAGCAGGGCGGATAATTACGATGAATCGGGGTTTAAAAGCGCTCTAGAAAAGCAGGTGCTTAAACCCTTGGAGGAGTGCTTTAAAACCTTGGGGCTAGCCCTTGAGCCACAAATCGCCCTAAATATGTTGAAGACTTGGCTACAAGATGTCATTGCCCAAATTACAAAATCTCTTGGCGCTCTAGACCAGACTTACAAACAACTGGCTAAAGAGGGCATTGTGAGCAAAGAAGAAATTGATGCCCTTTATAAATCCCTAGATCAAGGCTTAGAGCCTTTAAAAGAGAGTTTAAAGGCGTTTGTGGCGGGTAGTGAGGATGAAAACATTGCCAAAATGGGCGCAGAGGCTTTAAACAATGTGGGGTCTGTCAGATACTTAGAAAAATCCCTACCGCTCATAGAGAGCATGTTAAAGGCAAGCAATGTTAGCCCCCAATCTGAAGCGATGGTATCCACCCGTGAATTAAAGGCGCTCAAAGCCCGCCAAAATATGACAAATCTAAAGGTCTATTACCAAGCCTTTAAAGAGCTTTGGGCGCAGTATAAACCCCTTGAGGACCAACAAGAACGGCAAAAGCAAGTCTTTAAAGCCAAACGCCAAGTCCTCTGTGATCTCTTAGATTATGAACCCCTAGAGGTTTTAAATCTATACAGGTGGAACATTGAGGATAAGGACACTAAAGAAGCCTTGGACAAGTGTTATCGGGATTGGATGGTTGAAAAATACGATGTTCCAGACTTAGGCACCTACCAAAAAGACAGACAAAAGTTTCAAGACAAACTCAATGGCTTTTCTAGGGGCGTGGCTGATTTGTTAGCCTCATCCCCCAAACTCACAGAGCCAGAGAGGCTGAAGGGGTGGTGGCATTATATAGAGCTTAAAAGGCTAGATTGCCAAAAGGCTTATAGCACATTTGTACAACTTTATAAGGAAGAGTGCAAAACAAAGGGCAAAAAGAGCATTGGCTATAGGAATATTGAGGGGGAGGCTAAGGAGGCTTGGGATGCCTTGCAATCTAGATTAAATTATTCTTTCCCTGATGATTTAAAAAGAATGCTCCAATACACAGCGCGTGTTTCTGGGGTGGGACGATTACGCAAGCTGATTGGGGAATATACAGCTGCGTACCAAAGACGCAATTTCTCAGAAAATGAAAATGATTTCAAGAAACAGCTTTTAGAGTTTCAAGAGGCGATGGCTTGCATTGAAAGCATTGATGATAAAGTCATAGAGGCTAAGGGAGTGTTAGAACAAGGCATGTCCCAATGCCAAGAGAAGTTACAAGAGTGCAACACCCTTTTAGGCCAAGAGGGCCTCACTTGGGAGCAAAAAAGACAGGTCAAAAAGCCTTTTGAAGAAGCGTGCGGGGGCTTGATTGTAAAGGCACGAGACTTATTAGAAGCGGTGGATGTAAGTTTAGGCGTAGCCCCAGCACGCCAAGCACTAGACACGCTGGCAAACAAGGCAAGAGATGGTAAGACATACAACACCCCCGCTTTTCAAAAATTCCTAGAAGATGAGGTGTTAAAGCCGTTAGAGCAAAGATTTTTAAGCTTTAAAGAAACCCCCAATTTGCAAATAGCCCTAGATGCCTTTAAATCTATTTTACAAAATGCCTTGCAAGAAATTACAAAGGCGTCTTTAGACCTAGAGCCCACTTACCAACAACTCCAAGCCGAGGGGTTTGTGGATACAAATTTATGCTCTCAGCTTAAAGAGGGCATGGACGCGCAAGCAAAGGCATTGGGTGAGGGTGTCGATCATTTGTTAAAAGTCCTTGATGAGAGCGCCACACAAGTGCTTAAAAAGGCTTGGGATGATTTTAACGGTTGGTGGTGGGGCTGGCGGCGGGGCAAAAAAGCTCTAGCACAGATGGGGCGATTTTTAGCGCTTTAGAAGCCGCATTAGACAGCCTAGCACACTTAAAAACCCCGCAAAAAAGCGATGCCCTAAAAGCCTTAGAACAAACCCTAGAGTTTTTAGACAGCAAACACGCCACAGAATTACAACGCAATAATGTGTGCGTCTATTTGGTTGATCTTGAGGGGGGTTTAAAAACCTTGTTGCAAGAAGCTAAGCAGCTACAAAGTGATATTAGTAAAGAAGAAGAGCTAAGCACCACAAGCGTAGAAAAAGCCCAAGGGAGAGCCCAAAATACGCTTAAAAATCTCTTAGAACTCTTAAACCCCGACACTGCTAAAGAGCTAGCAGCCTTAAGCGCCGAGTGGGCGGCTTTACATGGGTATTTTACAACCCAAGAGCAGACCTATAACCAAGAGCAAAAACACCAAGAGGCAAACCTAGAGAGCCAAGCCCTAGAAAATGTGCTAAAAACTCTCAAAGAGGGCTTTAAACAAAAACTATTAGAGGGGTTAGAACAACTAGAGGCAAAAATATCAAAGTTAAACACCGCCTTAGACAATTTTAAAGCAAGCCAATTTTTTAAAGCACTTATCAAACCCCTTTGGTTTTATCAAGGCGATAACTTTAAAGCCTATGAGGACTACTTACAAGCAAGTAAAAAAGATAATCCGGAAGCCCTTTTAGAACTAGGCAAAATGACATTAAAGGGCGTGGTGGTGGTGCCCTCTGTAGAGAAAGCCAGGGAGCATTTTAAAAAGGCGGCAAACCTAGGCTCGATTCGGGCAGTTACAGAGCTGGGGCTATCCTACTTAGGGGCTAATGGGATAAATAAGCAAGATGCCAAAGAGGCGTTTGACTACCTTGCAAAGGTCTTAGTTTTAGGCGACATGAAGGCGTATGTGGGGCTAGAAAAGCTAAGGCATTTTGAAGAGTTTGGACATGAAATGGATACCCTAAACGATGCGCTGCTAAAGGACGCGATGAAGCCTTGTAAGGCTGGGCATTGGTTTGGGTTTGATAGCTACATTAAAGACCCAAGTGGCGCTGATTATGATG
The DNA here is from genome assembly GCF_030296895.1 of Helicobacter felistomachi. Lineage (GTDB taxonomy): Bacteria > Campylobacterota > Campylobacteria > Campylobacterales > Helicobacteraceae > Helicobacter > Helicobacter felistomachi. The sequence goes on along the minus strand of NZ_AP028023.1, from coordinate 23,777 downwards.
CATGGTTAGCCTTGCAAGAAGTGCAAGGGGAGTGCGCCTACCACCACCATTTTTACGAGGACGCGCACATTGACAAAGAATATGGGATCGACCCCGATTACAGAGAAAGCTACATTGAATCTTACTTTGAGGATTTCTTTGAGTCAGGCGTTTGTGCCACGATGCAGGGGCATAACGCCCGCTTGAACTTAAGTATTTTAAAGACCATTGAAAAGGTCTATGGCACGCCTAATAAAAAGGACTATCAAGAGGCGTATGAAAATGCCAAAGAGGCGTATTTATGGGGCATTGCCCTAGGCAGTGGGCGCTGTGCCTTAGAATTAGCCTATTTGGAGCTAGAGCAACCTACGCACTTTAACCTAAGCCCCAATAAGGCACAAAATGCCCTTTTAGAGACTAACCATAGAGCCATTGGCTATTTTAAAAAGGCGTTAGAGCTAGGCTACAATGTGGCTTTAGTGCCGCTCGCCAACACGCTGGGCAAACAAAAGGCTTTACTAGCCAAAGCCCCCAAGCACCCTTTAAACGCTCTTTTAGCCAAATATGAAAGCGATGCCAAAGAATTAGCCAGCCTTGCACCTAAATTCATCGATAAAAGCATGGGCTTTGGAGGTCCATTGGGGGTTAAAGAACATTTCACGCCCGCATTTTGGCAACACCAAGATTTAGAAAATAAAGAACAAGTTAAGGAAAAAGCAAGCAACACCAAACCCCTATGGCAGTATGGCAACAACACCAAACAAGCCTTTAAAGATTACATGGAGGCTAAGGAAAAAGGCGATGGCAAGGCGTGGCTATATCTGGGGGCGATGAGTTTAGTGGGTGTGGTTGTTCCGCCCGATCCTGTAGGGGCGGCAGCGTGCTTTGAAAGGGCAAAGGAATTAGGTGTATTGCAAGCACATTATGGCTTGCGCTTGGTCCAAACACCCCTAGAGTACAGCCCCTATGGACAAGGCGACTATAAAAACCCGCTCAAAGCCGTGGAGATTCAAGAAGGGTTGGAACGTATTTTTCCCCTTGATCCTAATGGCAAAGCGTTAGAAACCCCTAAAGACACTCTTGAGAGCTGGATCTTTGAAGAGGGGGAAATGCGTGGCAAATGGATTGCTTACGATGATGAGGAGGAAAGTTATGAACAAGATGAATTTGAAACGATCTTATCTTGCATGAGAGATCAGGCTAATAAGGGCGATACCCCTATGTATGCGTTTGAGGGGCTTTTACGCATGGAGGTGGGCACAAGAGAGTCGCACACTTGGGGCTTGCCCTACCTTAAACCTAGGGAGCAAAAAAACTTATTGCGCTGCCAAGCCAACAAATCTTATGAAGCCATCACACAAGCCATTAAAGCGGGCTATGTGGATGGGTATTATTTGTTGGCTCAAGGGGTGCATGGCTTGCGTGGGTTTTATAACTCTTTAGAGGTGTTGCGTACCAAAATCATTAACGAAACAGGCAATGATGAGTTTGATGGCGAAATTTATGGGGGTGAGGAAGATTATTTAGAGGGGCTAGCCCCAGATGACCCTAAAGATACCGGTAAGGCCTTTTACGCTAAAAAACGCAAGGAAAGCCTAGAGGCAGGCACAAAGGCAGGCTCGGCTCTGTGTGCTGTCTCTTTAGTAGGGCTGTTAGAAAAAGAGCAAGCGGGCTTAAAAACCGATACGCTCTTAGAAAAACGTGATGAATGGATTGCTCTTTTGAAACCCTTTTGGGAGGGGCAACAACACTACCAAGCCCTTAATAAAATCATAGAGCTTTTAGAAGGCCAAATTGAAGATTGCAACGATGCAAAAGAGCAACAAGGCTACCAAGAAAGCCTGGATGTCTACCTGGCGCATTTAGACAAAGTGGGCTGTGATGGGGAGACTATGGCAGCGATGTATAGCGAAGTATCCGAGTGGCTGATTTTTTAATTCTAAGGAGAACAAATGAAACAAGACTACCTAGAAATTGTCCTAGCTGTGCTCAAAGAAGCCAAAGCCCCTGTGTCGATTTACGATCTTTACACAAGGGCGCAAGAACTCCATAAAGCACACAAGATCGATAAAATGTTTAGCACAGCCGAGCATTTGACTTACTTCCCTGCGTATAAGGCTTTAAAAAATGGGGAGGAAGTGCCCTTTGTGCAAGTGGAGGGCAAACCCATCAGCATTGCCCTTAAAGAATATGCGGACAATGTAGTTGAGAGCACAACCCAACTAAGCTCTCCAGCTTCTCATAAAGCAGAAACCCATCACGAACGCACATTGCACCCTCTACTAGCCTATTTTGTCCAATACAAATGGGGCGCACACACCAAGACCATTAAACACGAAAGCGCACTCAAAGCCAAACAGGGCAAAAACTCTTGGCTTTATCCAGATATGGTGGGGGCGAGTTTTGCGTATAAGAACTTCGATCCGGCTTTGCGTGAGTTTGTGGAGAACTTTGATATTTTGCCCTTGAAACTCTTTTCTTTTGAACTCAAAAAGCAAGTGGATTTAAGCAACTGTAGAGAACATTACTTCCAAGCCATCAGCAACAGCTCTTGGGCCAACGAGGGTTATTTAGTGGCTGAAAAGCTAAACACTGGGGACAACGATTTAATGGATTTGCTCAAACGATTGCACGCAAGCTTTGGCATAGGTGTGATTGTGTTAAACACTGAGGACTTGAAAAAAAGTCAGGTGCTCTTAAATGCAAGGTTTAAAGACAATTTAGACCACACGATGCTAGGCGAGTTGTCTAAGAACTCTCCGGATTTTCAAGAGTTTTTAAAAGCCTTGAGCCTTTATCACGGAGCGATTAAGGCAAATATGAGCGAACAAACAAACTTTCAGGCCTTTGACAGTGTCCTAAGCCCTAAGAGCTTAGAAGAATACATCAAGGTGGAGATTTTAAAACTAGAGCCACAAGAGAGCTAACCCATAGAAAGGAGTAGCTATGTCTGTGCTGCCTTAATAAGGCTAGCTCTTAAGAGCTAGGGGGTTTGGTTGTGTGTGAGAAATGAAACAAAGCTTAAATTAAAAAAGGAAAAACGATGGCGATTGGATCAGCGGAAATTAGAAGTGGCGCACTCCATGTACGGGATGAAAAAGGCAAACAATTGTTCCAAAGAACCGTGAGTTCGACAGATGTGCTTGTGGGATTTACGGCAACTTCCGTAACCCTTAAAAGGAGTGGTGGGGTTTATACCTATGACGAAAAAGGACACCAAACAGGTTTTCATGTAGGCTGAACCCCTATTTCAAGCCCTAACCAGGGCACGCCTTTAGGATAGCCACAAGCTATCCGCCCACAAAATTTTAAAAAAAGGATAAACAATGGCAACCACACAAAAACGCTATTTCCCCAAAACAAACGCAGAGCTCAAAAAGCTTGTCAAGGATGAGAGTATCCACTTAGCAGAGATTGATGTGAGTGGAATCAAAGATATGAGCAAGATGTTTAAAAGCAACAAACGCAAAAATTTTGAGGGGTTAGAAACTTGGGATGTGTCTAATGTAGTAAGTATGGCAGAAATGTTTTTCAAAGCAACCCACTTCAACCACGACATTTCAAACTGGGATGTGTCTGGGGTTACGGATATGCATGGGATGTTTTATAGTTGCAAAAAGTTTAACCAACCTTTGGAAAACTGGGATGTGTCTGGGGTTACGGATATGAGCTCAATGTTTGCTGATTGCAAAAAATTTAACCAACCATTAGAGAAGTGGGATGTGTCTAATGTAAAGAATATGAATTGCATGTTCTATGGTTGTACCGCCTTCAACCAATCTTTGGAGAATTGGGATGTTTCCAAGGTAGAGTACATGAGCAATATGTTTTCTAATTGCACTAACTTCAATCAACCCCTAGACAACTGGAATGTTTCCAAGGTGACAGATATGAGTTATATATTCTATGGTTGCACTTCCTTCAATCAGCCCTTGGAGAATTGGGATGTCTCCAAAGTAAAGGCTATGAGCTATATGTTTTCTAATTGCACTAACTTCAATCAACCCCTAGACAACTGGAATGTCTCTGGAGTAAAGAGCATGAATGAAATGTTCAAGTTTTGCACTTCCTTCAACCACGACATTTCAAACTGGAATGTGTCTGGGGTTACGGATATGCATGAGATGTTTTATAGTTGCAAAAAGTTTAACCAACCTTTGGATAATTGGGATGTGTCAAAGGTGAAAGATATGTCGTACATGTTTGGAAGTTGCGAAGCCTTCAATCAACCTCTAAACAAGTGGGATGTTTCTGGGGTAGAGCGTATGAACGGTATGTTTTTTAGCTGTACAAACTTCAACCAACCATTAGAGAAGTGGGATGTTTCCAATAAAACAGAAATGAGCAACATATTTAATCGTTGCAAAGCCTTCAATCAATCTTTGGAGAATTGGGATGTTTCTAAAGTGAAGCATATGAATTCAATGTTCCAAGGTTGCTCCAATTTCAACCAACCATTAGAGAAGTGGGATGTGTCTAATGTAAAGAATATGAATTACATGTTCCATGGTTGTACCGCCTTCAACCAATCTTTGGAGAATTGGGATGTTTCCAAGGTAGAGTACATGAGCAATATGTTCTATGGCTGCACTTCTTTCAATCAGCCCTTGGAGAATTGGGATGTCTCCAAGGTAGAGTACATGAGCTATATGTTTTCTAATTGCACTAACTTCAATCAACCCCTAGACAACTGGAATGTTTCCAAGGTGACAGATATGAGTTATATATTCTATGGTTGCACTTCCTTCAATCAGTCTTTAGACAAATGGGACGTATCTACAAAGCAGTCCGTCTCTACAATATTTAATGAGGGGTGCAAAGCACTTAAAAAGTTTCCTAAGTGGTGTGATAAAAGATAAAAAAGAAGAAAAGATTAAAACACCAAAGCCCCGCAGGGCAAATTTACCAAACGAACTTGTGAGTGTCCCCTGAAAAGGGGTGGGTAAATTTAAAATTTCCCAGCCCTATAAAAGGGACGCTCGCTAGCTCACTCTGGGAACTTGCCACGCCATCGCTGTGGAGACTTTCAGCGTGCCACAGATAACAGATAAACAAAGTGGGTTTTAATTAAAAAAGCGCACCATCTTGATTAACCCATCGTTGTCAATGGGTAGAGCTTTAAATAAATGCCGCTCATAGAATTTTATAACCTTTTCAACATTGATAGAATCGATTAACACAAACTTGCCACCAAAATATCTGCGCCCCTCCTCAATTATAGCGATGGCGTGGCGCAAAAGTTCACCCCCACTAATTGTGGAACGATCATCTTTGCCCAGCTGTCCTAGTATCATGCATGGCAATCGTTCTAAATGTGGATTATGGCTTGTGCTGAGTTTTTTGATGCGTGTCTTGCTAAGACCCTTTGTTTCAAGTATATTGAGTGCAAGGGAGAAAAAGCCTTCAATTTTGCCCTCTTGTGAGAAAAGAATATATGTCCTAGCGTGGTGGGACACTTCTAGGCTTAGAGCTTTATTGTGGAGAAAATCTTGCAAATCTGTATTTTTCGAACATCTAAAGCTTTCTAACAATGTCTCTATATAGGGCGCATCGAGTAGCTCGCTCAAACTAACGAGCACTCTGCACCATCATTTTGATTTTTTCTAAAAACTCTGGTGTAGGTTTTGATAGGGGGGTTATTGATTTTTTGATCTCATTATCCATGACTCTAATTTTTTCCATTTGTCCTGGACTGCACGCTTCTAAGAGAGCTCTCTCAACACCTTCTTTATCCTCAATCCCATCAAAGCTCACTGGCTCTAACATTGTCTTGGTCATTGAACGCTCCATTTTTTAAGGTTTGCACACTTTACACTTTCTTTGATTAAGATGCACTCAAGTTTTTGTAATGTCCGAGATTATGGTTCTCTGTTTCTCATTTCTTGCACTAAAAATAATCCAAAACCCCAAGAAATGAAAATGCTATCGCTCTATCGCCCGATTAATAGGTGTTAAAAAGTTTTATTAAAAGGATTGTGTTTTGATAGTTTTATTATCGTTATAGTATTGATTAAAATGGTATTGCTATTTGTGGTAGTTTCTGTCATTGTTTTACATTCCGCAATAGTTGATTTATTTATAAGGTATATAAAATACATATAATCAATATTTAAAATAGTATTAAATATATTAATTTTTATTCTAAATTCTATTTAATATTGCTTGAATTGTTTAATATGGCAAGAAAAACAAGACCCCACTCTATAATAGTCTCTACCTAATCTCATCTCTAGCATCTTGAAGATTGCATACACGGCATAAAAATTCCATTGCAGTAGATTATGGACCTTTAATGTCTATTGTGGTAGAATGACCCATATCTCTAGTTCTTGCTAGAGACCAGAGCTTACCGCTTTCGGTGAGTTGCCCTGTCCTAGTTGCAGGGAATATCAATCGATGATGTCTCTTTTAATTTTGTCTTTGATGGCTCTTAGCACGCCATCGCTCACTTGGGCGACTTTAGTCCGCCTGCGTTTTGTGTCAAAGACTCTCATTTGGTGCAGTAGGGCAATTTGTTCTGTGTTGTTGTTGTCTTTAAAAGCGTAATGGTAGGACATGTGTTTCTTGTGCGTTTGGCTACTAAGAGGCACGCCTAGAAATAGCTTGTTAGATAAAAGTTTGATGACCAACACGGGGCGTGTGAAGTTTGCAGACTTGCCATAGACTTCATGCCCAATATTCTGTCCGATGCACAGCCAGTAGATATTGCCAACAACCACTTTGTGTGGCGGATTCTTATCAAGTTTTTTCTTTTGCGTGTTCCACTTGTCAAATGCTTCATCCATCGTGGTTTCCTATCATTTTTGATTTTTAATTTGGGTTTGGCTTATTGCTTGGTTTGCTGTACGAGTATCTTTCATGTCTTGCTTAGGCTTCCTCCCTCTTGTCTTTTTAGGCTCTTGGGGTTTAGACACCTCTAGGTCTTGCCTTGCTTGGGGTTGGCTAATTGTGCTGACCCCTTGCACCCCCTTTCTAGGTCTACCCACAGGTCTTTTACCCTCAAGCTCTGCTGTGAGCATCCTTTTACTCTTGTTAGACAAGGTTAGAAGGTGCTTAAAGCCCTCTTGGATTTCTAAAGCCTCTTCAAACAACTCCAGCAAACCTGCTTTTTTCATTTTGTCCTTGATCTCTTGCAAACGCAAGACATAGCTTGTGATGTCCTCAGTTGAGCTGATGTCAAACATGGCAAACTCCCTTGAAAAAGATAGAGCGGGCATTGTAGCGCACATTGATGAACGAAAATTATTATTAGAAAATAATTATTAAATTAAATAATTAATAATTTAATTAATTTATATTTTGTAAATTATTTTTTAAAATTATTTAGTTAAATTAATATTAAATATTAATAAATATATTTAATTATTATAATTGAATAAAATAATAAAAATACTAAAAAATTGTTTCAATCATTGCCATAAAGCCCCACAAAATAGGCATTTTGTGCTTGTTTTTCAAGGTATTTATTGAAGTTTTTCTGTGCGTTAATTTTATAAATTTGCTCCATAAAAATATACAAAATTAGGTTAGATTTTGATTAGAATTTTGCCAAAATTTGAATGATAAATTCAAAAAATATCTAAAATTATTTGCATAATTTTTGCAAAAATATTTTAATGAAAATTTGGCATTAAAAACACAAAAAAGTCTATATTTGATAACCTCCATCTCCCTTTTGTTCTTGGATCGCTTTTGCTTGTGCTAGAGCTTTAGGCAGAGCTTCTTTAAGGTCAGAAAACCCACTCAGCGCCATTTGTGCCATCACTTCTAGCTCCCTTGCCATTTCGGGGCTCATCTTGCCTATTTCAGCGATTTTGGCATATATTGCACCCTCTAGTGTTTCCAAAGCCCCAAAATCGCTTTGTTCGCTCCCTAACTTCGCCTTTGTGGTTTCTAGTTCTGCCTTTGTGGTCTCCAAATCTTTTTGTGTGGTCTGTAGCGTGGATTTCGTAGTCTGTAGCTCACTTTTAAGTCTCGTATTCTCAACACCACTCTTTCTCAGGGCTTCTTTATTAGTCTGTGCTTCCTTTAACTCTTGCTTGGTGCTTTCCTTTTCTTGTTCTAAGGCACTCACTTTACTTTGTAACTGCTCCTTGTTGTTTTTCAGGCTGTCTATTTGCCTTTTAGCTTGATTGAGTTCCGCCCCATATTCTGCACTGCTCTTAAACTCTGTGGCAAGCTTGCTAATCTCACCTTTAACACTCTCCACAGCCCCTAAGATAGCTTGGCAGGCTTGATTGTTGATGGCTTGCACTGCTTGGCTGTGCTTTGTAAGAGTTTCTGCTAACTTCTCTTTTATGGCTTGTTCTCGTCTGTTAAGCTCTCTGTAACCTGTCTTAGCCTTAATGGGGTCATAGTCTAGCTTGTATTCTTTTTTAACACCCTTGCCAAAGAGTCTAGCTATAGCATTGATAGCTGTGTGCTTGCCTGCTAGCATTTCTTCGTTGAGTAGAGCACAAGTGCTTGCCTGCTCAATCATCTCCTCTTGGCATTGCTTATGGATACTGATGAGCTTGGCATCGCTGGCTTTAATGTGTGCCACTACACCAGATGTAACGGGGGCTACATACTTTCTAATAAGGTTTGTGGCTTCTTTTTCAAAAGCTTTGATGTGTGCTTGACTCTTTGCCTCTGTTTTGGCTGTCTTTAACTCAGCTTTAAGGGTTTGGGTTTCTTGTTCTAAGTTAGTGTTGGTGTTCTCTAAGCTTGCAATGTAGCTGGGAGCATACTTAAGCCAAATGTTTAAAATGCGCTCATCTAATTGCGCTTGGGTCAATTTCTCATCATCTAAGGCGCTCAATTCTCTAAAAGCTTCTTTAGGACAGCCCTTGCCCATGAGCTCTTGTCTTTCTGCTAAACGCCTTGCTCTGATCTGTGTTTTTGTGAGATACACGGGCTTGAGTTTTAGATTCTCTTGCTGGAGTTGTTGGTTAGTGGTTTTGAGTGTGGTGATTTCTTGTTTGGAGTTATCAAGCTCTTGGGTGAGATTTTTATACTTAGTTTCTAGTTCTTGGTTTGCTTGCTGAAGTTTTTTATTTTCTTGCGCTTGTGTATCGCTTTGTTGTTGCAAGACATCGGCGTTGGCTTTGAGTGTGGCAAGCTCGGGTTTCACCTTATCAAGCTCTTGGGTGTGCTTGACAATCTGTTCTTTTAAACCATCGATACTTTCATCTTTTGGGTGTTCTCGTTCTTAAGGGCATCTATCTCTTTTTGTTTTTCTTGCAAAGCTTTGATGCTCTGTGTCTTTGGTATTGATGTCTTTAGTGTAGCTTTGCTTTCTAAGCTCAAGCTCTTTAGTGTGCTTTTGCCTAAGCTCTTGCACGGCACTAGGGCTTAGATAGTCTTTGTATTTGGCTTCAGCAATGCTTATCTTGTTCTCTACTTGTTCAGGGCTTAGATAGTCTTTGTATTGTTCTTGCAAGGATTGGTAGCGTTCTTTAGCTTCTTGCTCTATCTGTGTGATGCGCTCCTTTAGGTCAGCAATGCTCAAGCCCTCATCTTTCAAGGCTCTTAAGCTCTTGTAATCCTCTTGTGTGAAAAGCTTTAAATCACCAAGCCCTTGATTAAGGGCAATTATTTGCTTTCTCACACTCTCTAGCAAAGACTTGGCTTCTTTGATAGTGAGTTTCTTGTTCTGTTTGTCTTGTGGGGCAAAGATAGTAACAAGGTCTATGAGTGTGGTTTCTAGTTCTATCTTATTAGCTTGGAGTTCTTGGTTCTCTTTGGTTAAAGCGGTATTAGTCTGCTCTAGTTGGGTTTGTTTTTGTTTAAGGGTATTTAACTCTATTTGGGCGTTCTTAGCACTTGTTTGTAAGTCTTTGATTTGTTTTTGGTAGGCTGTAACTTCTTGTGAGTTATTTTTTTCTAATTTAATCCGTTTTGTTTTCTCTTTTTCCATCAACTGCCCATAAGCTCTAGGCTCAATGCGTTTTCTACCTGTGCCCTTAATTAGGTTGCCGTTTTCATCTATGGTGTCGTTCTTAAATTGTCCACGCTCCATACCTAAGATTTGTGCCACTTCTGTTTGCATTTGTCCTAAAGCTCTAGGTCTTTGCAAACTTCCTCTAAAAAGGCTCTTGCCTGTGTTCTCATCAAGAGTAACAAACTCCAAATGGGCGTGGTGATTGATTTGTGTGATGCCATTTTCATCAATATGCCCTTCATCTCTATGAATAGCGATTTGGTAGCATTGAAAGCCATATTTGGTTTTAAAGTGTTTGGATAACCTTTCTAAATCTTGCATTGTTGAAGTTTCTTTGAGATTAACAACGGCACTCCATAGATAGCTTTTAGCCCGAAACTTTTGCCCTCTGTGTTGTAAATAGGCATCCATAGCTTTTTTAATAATTTGGGTTCTTAATGCCAAAGCTTCTTGCGCCGATCTATCCACTTCAACACCTCCGCCCACTTTTAAAATCACTTCTTGAGGCAAGAGATAGTTAGGGGCAATGCTTCTATCGTTGTGGTTAAGTTGCACGGCATTTTTGGTAGGTTTAAAGTTAATTGATGAGATGTTGCCCATACTCCCCTCCCCTTAATCTATTTCTTTTGTTGTTCTTGCTTGCGTTTTTTAGAAAGCATTTCACTCGCTTCAGCCTGTCTTTGTTTTAGGTCATTGAGCTTATCATTAAGTTTTTTTAAGCTGTTTTCTAAAGTGTTCTTTTCATTTTCAATCTTTATAATTTGTTCTTCTAGCTTGCCAATCAATTTGCCTAATTCTCGGGTGCTCTTTTCGTTCAAGAGTTTTGGTTGTGGTTTTATATTTTTGTTTTGTGTATTAGGGGTAGTGTCACTGCTTTGATGACTGACATTGCTTGCATTATCATTACTTGCGTTGCCTGAATTATCTAGCATTATTTAATCCTTTTATTATAAAATACAATATTTTACCAAAAATCCCCCGTTAGGGGCAAATTAACCATAGTGAGCTTGCGAGCGATACCCGTAGGTAATGGTTAATTTGCAAATTAACCATTTGCTACGCAAAACACGGCGCAAGCTTGTTTGGTTAATTTGCCACTCAAACGCCGTGGGAGCTTAAAGGCTGTATGTATTGATTTATGTATTAAAGTTATTTTGTGGAGAAAACCTTAAATATATTTAAGCTGTATGAGGCTCTAGGAGCGACGAGGGTGTGCTAGAGTGTAGGTTTTAGTTTAAGTCGTGGTTGTGTGGTCTTGTAGAACACATGATATAAGCCATTAAACTAGCTGATTGCAATATAGAAAGCTACAAAAAAGCAGACAAGTCCGAACACTACAGAAAAGATGACTAAAGTCTCCATCATAGCTCTCCTATTTCTTTGATTAATTTTTTGATTTTAAATTGCAAAACTATAATTGCAATCCCAAGTAGGATGATGCTTAGACAGCTGATGATAACTATGACTATATTGCTTTGATTATACCTAGTAAAAACAAAGGCAATTAAAGCAATTAGAGAAGTAACGGCATAGCTGCGCCAAGTCTTTAAATCATCAAGTTCTGCTTTCTTTTTATCTAGTTCTGGCATTGTTTTGTTTTCACTTTGCTCTCTTCACAAACTCTCTAAGCAAGCTCTCGTGATCTTCAAAAAAGTATATGAAGCAATCAGGAAATCCTTTAGGGATGAATTTTAGATAGGCTTGGTTTAAAGAGCGCAGACGCTCGGCATAGCTACGATCTGTGTGATCGGTTGTGTTGATCTTAAAGACACCCATCAGCTTAGCATTATCACCTCCAAAAGAACCTACCATCAAGAGCTTAACACTTTTAAAGTGGTATTCAAAGTCTTTGGTAAACAAAGGACCACTAAGCCCTATAAAACTATTAAGGGTTTTTAACTCTTGCTTGTTGTAATGATCTCTCTTACTTCTTACCTCTTCTCTAGCTTTCTTTTCTTGTTTCTCTTTCTCTTCTTTTTGGATTTGCGCCATGGTGTCTTTAAAGCGGTTTTGTGTGTGGCGTTTGAGAATAGCTTTTTGCATATCAAGGTGCGGATGTGGCATGAAGTGGAAAGTGATGCCCACAACTTTATTGCCCTTGCCTTTTTGATTTTTGTGTAAAAGATGGTTTCATAGGGCAAAGAGCGGTCGGGGTTTTCAGGGTTATAGCCTTCATTAATAGGCACACCTAGCTCTCTGCAGGCGGGTTTTAAAACCCTCTCCTCGATCATGCATATTTGCATACTTTTAGATACCCCCATAAACTCTTTAAACCCCTCAAAGTCGCTCTTATAAGTAAGCACCTCACACATGCAATGTTTTTTCACATCTTCAAAACGCACCAACAATCGATACAGAGCTTTGGCATATTTACTTCTTAAAGACATGAAAGTTTTTAATTGCAAGGAAGTGAAGTTTGCACTGAGATTATTGAGTAAATGGATGAAGTAGGGGTGTTGATACCGACTTCTATATAACGGAGCTTAGGGGTTTTGTCTGAAACGATTGTGAAATGCTTGAACAGAAAGTAGTTTGTTTCTTCAGTCAATTCTTCACCATTTTCTACAAAACGCATGATTTTCCAGAAATTAGCCATTCTGATATTTTTCCAAAGTGTGCGCACCACTCTTAATAAGTTGTCTCCATCAATTTTGGGTGTGCCGATCATTTCTTTGACTTCGTGGGGTTCAAAGCGTATACAAGTGTCGCCTTGATCTTTGAGGCGGTTGAATAAAGCAAAGAGCAAATTACTTTCCCATGCCCCTAACTTGCCTAGATTAACTTTGTAAATGTCATTGTGTAAAGTTACCCTAGTTGAATCGGCTATGCGTATGTCTTTGGCAAGCACAGCGTTTTTAGACACACTTTGGAGAACTTGTGCTGTGCTTTCTTGTTGGTTCTGCTCTGTGTCTTGGTTTAGAAGTATGACCGGCTGTGGGTTTTCAACTTGTGGGATAACTTGCTCTTGTCTGGGGGTTAGAAACAGCAAGATAAACCCTATAAAATCCTATAATTCTCTGTAAATTTTTTATATGTTTTTAAGTTTCTAGGTGTTACCATGTTGGCATGAGTAATTTACTATCCATAGGTCAAGCAAGCAAGGTTTTAGGTGTCAGTATCCAAACCTAAGAAATTGGGAGAAAAAAGGCTTACTTAAACCCGATAACTACACAAAAGGTGGGGAGCGGAGATACAAGCTAGAGAGCCTTAAAAATATCAACAAAAACATTGTTTTTCATAACGATAACCGCAAGACTATTGCCTATGCCCGTGTTTCTAGTGCCGACCAAAAAGAGGATTTAATCCGCCAAGTGCAGGTTTTGGAGCTGTATTGTTCGAAACTGGGCTTTAATTACGAAGTGATACAGGACTTAGGCTCTGGGATGAATTATTACAAAAAGGGCTTAACCAAACTTCTTAACCTTATCCTAGAGAGCCAAGTCAAAAGGCTTGTTTTGACCCATAAAGACCGCTTATTGCGTTTTGGTGCGGAGCTGGTGTTTGCCATTTGTGAGGCTAAAGGTGTGGAGGTGATTATCATTAATCAAGGCGATGAGAATATCCGCTTCGAGGAGGAGTTAGCTAAAGATGTGTTGGAAATTATCACAGTATTCTCAGCTAGACTTTATGGAGCTCGTTCCAAGAAAAACAAACAGCTTTTAGAACAAATGCAGGCGGTGGTAGAGGACAATGTTACAACTGACCCAAAGATTGAATTAAACCCTAACAACAAGGCAAAGACCCATTTTAAAAAAGCCTTTGGGTGTGCTCGATTAGCCTATAATTGGGGACTAGCCAAGTGGAAGGAAAACTACGAAAAGGGCATTAAATCTAACCACCTTGCCCTAAAGAAAGAGTTTAACGCTCTTAAAAAAACGAATTATCCCTTTGTCTATGAGGTTACAAAATATGCCACCGCACAGCCTTTTACGCATTTAAACCTAGCGTTTCAAAAGTTCTTTAGAGATTTAAAGTTAGGGAAGGTGAGCTATCCTAGATTTAAACGCAAAAGAGAATATCAAGGGAGCTTTTATATTGGGGGCGACCAAATAAAAATTATTCAAGGTGGCACAAAAGACTATCTCAAAATCCCCAATTTGCCTAAAATCAAAATGACCGAAAGGCTAAGATTACAAGGCAAAATCAATGGAGCGACCATTAGCCAAAAAGGCGACAAATTCTATGTTTCAATCCAAACAGACATTACACAAGAGGAGTTTAACCGCACACATAAACCCATAGCAAACAACCACACTCTAGGCATAGATACAGGGATAAAGGCTTTTGCTAGTCTATCTAATGGCTTACAGATACAAGCACCCAAGCCCTTAAATAGGCTGACAAGACGGCTCAAAAGACTTAGCAGACAACTTAGCAAAAAACGGCATTCGAAAACCAAGAATGACGGAGTTAAGAAGTCGCGCAATTATCTTAAAGCCAGCTTGCGGCTGAATCGATTGCATACCCGTATAGCCAACACCCGTAATAACTTTTTACACAAACTCAGCACCGCCCTAGTCAGGCACGCTAAAACCCTTTGTATGGAGAGTTTGAAAGTGTCTAACATGCTCAAAAACTCTAAACTAGCCAAAGCCCTTAGCGATGTCAGTATATCTGCCTTTAACACGCTCTTAGAGTATAAGGCAAAGTATTATGGGCGGAAAATTTTAAGAGCCGATGCCTTTTACCCGAGCTCTAAAACTTGCTCTAGCTGTGGCAGTGTCAAAAAAGACTTAACGCTTAGTGATAGGGTGTATCGGTGCGATGTGTGCGGTGTGGCGGTGGATAGAGATTTTAACGCAAGCGTCAATCTTGTAAAGCATTTAGTAAGTGGAGTTCCCACTGAATTTACGCCTGCGGACATGACGGCTCTATTGGTTGATTTGTCAAAAAGTCAGCTAATAACCAGCATGGTGGAAACAGGAATACAGCAAAAACCGCTAAAAATTTTTTCTATTGATAGAATTTTATAGAATTTTATGCGGTTTTATAGGTTTGTAGGAACGGTTTGTTGTCCTTGGGCTTGTGGAGCGTCTGCGGGTGTTTTAAGTAAGTTTTCTTTGACTAGTTTTTGTTCTTGGTTTTCTTGGGGGTTTGGGGGTTTTGCGTTGGCGTTAAGGCTAAGAGTTTTTGGAAGCACACATCTTTTTCTTGTCTTAAAATACCTTTAAATGCATGGTCTGCCTCGGTCTCTATAAGCACTTGAAGCTTTTTAATTTTGTCTTCTAATAACTGCTTCTGATCTTGAATAGCCATTCCTAACACCTCTTATAAGCTTTTAATAAAGTAGGCATTTTAAGAGTCATTTTGAGTATAACATACTTTTATATACTTTGTAATTAAAATAGCCGAATTTGTTATTTATGAGAGCCGAATTTGTTATTTATAATGCCGAAAATGTTATACATTAAGGTTAATTTAAGCACCAGAAACCCCGTGTGCAACGCAGTTTGTGAAGCCCACAAGGTCGCCCTACAAAATGGTTTACAAAGTGGTTGACAAAGTTCTTACGCACACACGAGAAAATTTGGTTAAGCTAAGTTTGCAAAAAAACAAAGGACAAGGCACAATTAAGGTAAGCCAAGCTGACGCTTGGCATCTATATTGCTCTTGGGGGCAAGCCCCCAAACCCCCAAGAGAGGGTTTTGAAGTGAGAATTTGAGTTTTGGTCTTGAAGTATCTATGACTATGGGGCAATCATGTCTCTTTGGAGAGAGTGAAAACTGATTGATTCAGGACAATTATGTCTTTGGAGAGTAAGATGAAGAAAAGCAATAAAACAAACATAGCGTTTAAAGAGCCTTTAAAGGGTCGTAGAGCGCAAGGTTAGGGGTGGAGAGTATATCAAAACATGGTTTGTGGGTTGAAAGCGATTGTGGGGGATTGTAGGTAGAAAATTAGCACGATGTACGAGAATAAGACTTATGCCAACATTAAGATATTTTCTACGAGTTTCGTGTATATAATATGTGCGAAGTTAAATCGGGGGGCTCCCCCGGCTCTCTTTGAGGGTTTCTTTTTCACCGTTACTTTAATTTTCTTTAATTTCTCCGTGTCCCTTGTTCATATTCAGTCTGACTAGCCTAGAAGCCGATATTCTAAGCATTTGTTAGGTGTTGCAGTAAAAACTCCAAAAAGTATTCAATCTTCTCGTATGCAAGGCTTATAATCCGTTTAGAGTGGCTTGTTCTATCACTTGGGGCATAGATAGAAAGTCTAGGATAAGCAATATTGTCTTTGATCCTTGTCTTTGCTAGATTTTCCCAGTGAAAACAAGTGTTTCTAAGATTAGAAAACAAATCCAAGACAATATTGACTTTATAATAGTTAGGCAGCTTTAAATCTATTTTTTATTGAGATGGCAGAAATCTCTAAAATCTAACCTATGCTTTCTAAAGTCAAAAATCAGATTTTGCAAATGGTTCTGTTTGATGACAACCACAATAGACCCTAGTGTCAAATTGGATAACAAGTAAGAATTGTAGGCTTTTACATCGGTCCTTTGTATATAAGCCACATGCTCTCGAATGAGTCTGTCCCGGCTCACACGCTTGTTGATCTTCTCTATCTCTCTGCTTAGGTAAGGCGCATCTACAATCCAAGCTGGACTACCAACCACTAACTGCATGCAAAAATCCACAATGTTTCTTAGATAAATCTCTGCCTGGGCGATCTTTGGAGTGAGTCTAGCATTGAACTCTAAACTAGCGTTGTGTTTGGCAATGTCATTTCCATAGGATATAAGCCGCTCTAAAGATATGAGATTTCTCACATCGCTTTTAAAAGCTTGCACTTGTGCGTAAAGGGTCTCTATACTGATGTTGTCTTTCATGACTAGTAAGAGTATCTAAGTTTCTCTTTGTGATTTTACAAACAAGCCCACAATTCATTTAAATCTGCTACAATAGCCTTTTTATTTTTCTAAAAAAAGGAAATCTATGCCTAGCTCTACTTGCGCTGTGCGGGGGGGGGGGGGGGGGGGTAACTCTCTCTAGTGTTGTTTTAGTTGTTTTTAGGGTTAGCGTGGCTGGCTTTGGATGGGAGCTGGTATGCTGGATGTCTTAAAAATTGCCGAGCAGTGGCAGGCGAAGACCGACACACAAACACTTAAAAATCACCAGGTTTATGTAGACCTAAAAGCCCTAGAACAAACGCAAGCCTTTTTGAAAGAAAGGTTAGACATAGAGTTCAAACGCAACAACATATGTACCTGTGTGGGTGCACTTGATGTGTGCTTACAAGACAACACCCCAAAGCGTGCTAAAACACCCTTACAAGAGCTTGTAAAACTTTTAGAACCTATGCACTCTCAAGAATTATCAAGTGTGAACCCAGAGGGGGGCATCTCAGGCTTGAAGCGGGCTTTAGAGGATTTTAAGGCCAGCATATTTTTTAAGGCACTCATCAAACCCCTTTGGTTTTATCAAGGCGATAACTTCAAAGCCTATGAAGACTACCTGGAGGCGAGCCAACAAAACAACGCCGAGGCGTATTTAGAGCTAGGTAAAATGTTTTTAAAGGGCGTGGTAATGGTGCGCTCTTTAGAGAGAGCGCGGGAGCATTTTAACAAGGCGGCGAGTTTAGGCTCGATTCGGGCACTTACATACCTAGGGTTGTCTTACTCAGGGGTGAAGACATTAAAAAAGAGGAGGATGCCAAAAAAGCTTTTGGTTACCTTAACAAGGCTTTCTCTTTGGGCGATGGAATGGCAAAGGCTGGGCTAGAGAGGCTCTACAACTTTGGGGCTATTAAACGGGAGTGGCATAGGGATGATTTGATCGACTTGGTTACAGATGTTGAGGCATTTTTGTATGCTAAGAGGGTTGAGGGGGAACGCGCCTACACAAACCACTTTTGCGTAGATAACTACATTGATGAACCCGAATACAGAGAAAGATTCATTGAGCCTTTCTTTTATGGGAAGTCTAATGATTTGGACACCCCTTTATTTGATGAGGGTTTTTGTGCCACGATGCAAGGGCACAATGCCCGCTTGCATTTAAACCTTTTAAAAACCATTGCTAAGGTCTATGGAAAACCCACCAAAGAGGACTACAACAAGGCGTATGAAAACGCCAAAAATGAGTATTTGAAAGGCATTGCTTTAGGCAGTGGGCGGTGCGCTTTAGAGCTCGCCCACCTTGAGCTAGAACAACCCAAGCACTTTAAACCAAGCCCACAAAAAGAGCAACAAGCCCTTTTAGAGGCAAACCATAGAGCCATTGGCTATTTTAAACAGGCGTTGGAGCGGGGCTACAATGCTAGTTTAGTGTTTCTCACAAACACCATAGGCAAGCAAAAGGATTTATTGGCCAAAGCCGCTGAACACCCCTTGTACGCATTTTTAGCCAAATATGAGAGCGATGCAAAAGAGTTAGCAAGCCTTGCGCCCATCTTCATAGACAAGAGTGTGGGTTTTGGGGGCAAGCTGGATGTAAAAGCGCACTTTTCGCCCACATTTTGGCAACACCAAGATTTAGAAAATCTAAAAGCAAAGAATGGAGGATGACTATGGTGCATAGCCAAAAAATAGAGGTTTTGAATGCATGCTACAACGAAAACGGAAGCAATTTACTTTTCTAAGGAGAGAATAAATGAAACAAGACTACCTAGAAATTGTCCTAGCTGTGCTCAAAGAAGCCAAAGCCCCTGTGTCGATTTACGATCTTTACACAAGGGCGCAAGAACTCCATAAAGCACACAAGATCGACAAAATGTTTAGCACAGCCGAGCATTTGACTTACTTCCCTGCGTATAAGGCTTTAAAAAATGGGGAGGAAGTGCCCTTTGTGCAAGTGGAGGGCAAACCCATCAGCATTGCCCTTAAAGAATATGCGGACAATGTAGTTGAGAGCACAACCCAACTAAGCTCCTCAGCTTCTCATAAAACAGAAACCCATCACGAACGCACATTGCACCCTCTACTAGCCTACTTTGTCCAACACAAATGGGGTGCACACACCAAGACCATTAAACACGAAAGTGCGCTCAAAGCCAAACAGGGCAAAAACTCTTGGCTTTATCCAGATATGGTAGGGGCAAGTTTTGCGTATAAGAACTTCGATCCGGCTTTGCGTGAGTTTGTGGAGAACTTTGATATTTTGCCCTTGAAACTCTTTTCTTTTGAACTCAAAAAGCAAGTGGATTTAAGCAACTGTAGAGAACATTACTTCCAAGCCATCAGCAACAGCTCTTGGGCCAACGAGGGTTATTTAGTGGCTGAAAAGCTAAACACTGGGGACAACGATTTAATGGATTTGCTCAAACGATTGCACGCAAGCTTTGGCATAGGTGTGATTGTGTTAAACACTGAGGACTTGAAAAAAAGTCAGGTGCTCTTAAATGCAAGGTTTAAAGACAATTTAGACCACACGATGCTAGGCGAGTTGTCTAAAAACTCTCCTGATTTTCAAGAGTTTTTAAAAGCCTTGAGTCTTTACCACGGAGCGATTAAGGCAAATATGAGCGAACAAACAAACTTCCAGGCCTTTGACAGTGTCCTAAGCCCTAAGAGCTTAGAAGAATACATCAAGGTGGAGATTTTAAAACTAGAGCCACAAGAGAGCTAACCCATAGAAAGGAGTGGTTATGTCTGTGCTGCCTTAATAAGGCTAGCTCTTAAGAGCTAGGGGTTTTGGTTGTGTGTGAGAAATGAAACAAAGCTTAAATTAAAAAAGGAAAAACGATGGCGATTGGATCAGCGGAAATTAGAAGTGGCGCACTCCATGTACGGGATGAAAAAGGCAAACAATTGTTCCAAAGAACCGTGAGTTCGACAGATGTGCTTGTAGGATTTACGGCAACTTCTGTAACCCTTAAAAGGAGTGGTGGGGTCTATACCTATGACGAAAAAGGACACCAAACAGGTTTTCATGTAGGCTGAACCCCTATTTCAAGCCCTAACTAGGGCACGCCTTTAGGATAGCCACAAGCTATCCGCCCACAAAATTTTAAAAAAAGGATAAACAATGGCAACCACACAAAAACGCTATTTTCCCAAGACAAGAGAAGAGCTCATAGAGCTTGTCAAAGATGAAAAAGTGCATTTAGGAGAGATTGATGTGAGTGCAGTGGAGTATATGAGCGAAATTTTTAAGAATAGTCAACGCCAAAACTTTGAAGGCTTGGAGACTTGGGATGTAGGTCATGTCAAAAATACGATTGAAATGTTTGCAGGCGCAAAACATTTCAACCACGACATTTCAAGCTGGGATGTGTCAAAGGTAGAGTATATGAGCTCCATGTTTTGTGACTGTACCAACTTTAACCAGCCTTTAGATAAGTGGGATGTGTCAAAAGTGGTAGGCATGAGCCACATGTTTGCATATTGTACCAACTTTAACCAGCCCCTGAATAGCTGGGATGTATCACATGTAGTTGACATGAGCCACATGTTTAGAAACTGCACAAACTTTAATCAGGCATTGGATAAGTGGGATGTGTCAAGAGCAGAGCTTATGAACAGCATGTTTACCTTTTGCACCAACTTCAACCAACCTTTAAATACTTGGAATGTAGCAAAGGTTGAGAGCATGGGTTACATGTTTGATGAGTGCAAGAACTTTAATCAACCCTTAGATAAGTGGGATGTGTCAAAAGTGGTAGGCATGAAATCTATGTTTGGTGGCTGCACTAAATTTAACCAATCTTTGGACAATTGGGATGTGGCGAGTGTAGGGCGCATGGATGGTATGTTTATAAATTGTCCTGCGCTCAAAAAATTGCCTGAATGGTATGACAAAAGCGAGTGGGAATACTAATACAACCTCGCAGGGCAAACTGGCCAAAACGAAGCTTGTGGAGTGTTACCCTTGCGGGGTTGGACAGTTTATTTAGCCAACCCCATAAAGGGGAAGCTCGCTAGCTCACTCTGGGAATTTGCCACCCAACAGCCGTGGGGGCTTAAAGCTTTTTGTCGCTAAAATCCCCTTTTGGGATTTTTTATTTCAAACAAACACATAGGAGAACAAGATGTCAGATCAAGTAACCAAACGCTATTTCCCCAAAACAAACGAAGAGCTCAAAGAGCTTGTCAAGGATGAGAATATCTACTTAGCAGAGATTGATGTGAGTGCAGTGGAGGATATGAGCGAGGTGTTTTATAAAAGCCAACGCCAAAACTTTGAGGGGCTAGAAACTTGGGATGTGAGTCATGTGAAAAACATGTGGGGTATGTTTAGTGATGCCAAGCATTTTAACCGCGACATTTCAAATTGGGATGTATCAGATGTTACAGATATGGGGTACATGTTTAATAGATGTGTGAACTTTAATCAACCCTTAGATAGTTGGAATGTGTCAAAAGTTACAGACATGGGGTACATGTTCCGTAGTTGCGAAAGTTTCAACCAATCTTTGGGTAGTTGGGATGTACATAATGTTAGAACTATGCAAGAAATGTTCACAGGTTGCACAAGCCTTAACCAACCTTTAGAAAATTGGAACTGGGATATATCCAATGTCGAAATTATGGACGAAATGTTTAGCAGAGATTCCGGTATTCAGAAGTGGCCAGAATGGTTTGCTGAGTATGATAAAAAATGGTTAAAGGGTGATTTGGATAGATATGGAGATGATGAACTTAGCGAACGCTATTATCCTCAAACTAAAGAGGAACTTCAAGCACTTGTTCAAGATGAGAGCGTGCATTTAGGAGCAATTAATGTGAGTGCAGTGGAGGATATGAGCGAAATTTTTCGTAGAAGTGAACGCGAAGACTTTGATGGAATAGAAACTTGGGATGTCAGTTATGTCAAAAATATGACAGGAATGTTTTACGGCATGGAGCATTTTGACCATGATATTTCAAATTGGAATGTGTCTAGGGTAACGAACATGTCAGAGATGTTTTACTGGTGCGATAGCTTCAACCAACCTTTAAGCCATTGGGATGTGTCTAATGTGACAAATATGCGTAACATGTTTGAGAGTTGCAGAAATTTTAACCAACCTTTGGATAATTGGGATGTATCTAAGGTTACAGACATGGGGCTGATGTTTTACGATTGTAAAAACTTCAATCAATCCCTAGATAGCTGGGATGTTTCGCATGTGGAAGACATGGATGGCATGTTTGATGAGTGTGATGCATTAAAAAAGTTGCCTGAATGGTATAAGGAAGGAGATGATTCATAACCAAAGCCCAGCAGGGCAAACTAGCCAAAACGAAGCTTGCGGAGTGTCCACTTTGTGGGGGAGAGGGAGGGAGTTGGACAACCATTTCAGTCTAACATGTAAAACGGATGCTTACAATCTTGCTTAGGAACTTGCCACGCCATCGCTGTGGAGACTTTCAGCGTGCCACAGATAACAGATAAACAAAGTGGGTTTTAATTAAAAAAGCGCACCATCTTGATTAACCCATCGTTGTCAATGGGTAGAGCTTTAAATAAATGCCGCTCATAGAATTTTATAACCTTTTCAACATTGATAGAATCGATTAACACAAACTTGCCACCAAAATATCTGCGCCCCTCCTCAATTATGGCGATGGCGTGGCGCAAAAGTTCACCCCCACTAATTGTGGAACGATCATCTTTGCCCAGCTGTCCTAGTATCATGCATGGCAATCGTTCTAAATGTGGATTATGGCTTGTGCTGAGTTTTTTGATGCGTGTCTTGCTAAGACCCTTTGTTTCAAGTATATTGAGTGCAAGGGAGAAAAAGCCTTCAATTTTGCCCTCTTGTGAGAAAAGAATATATGTCCTAGCGTGGTGGGACACTTCTAGGCTTAGAGCTTTATTGTGGAGAAAATCTTGCAAATCTGTATTTTTCGAACATCTAAAGCTTTCTAACAATGTCTCTATATAGGGCGCATCGAGTAGCTCGCTCAAACTAACGAGCACTCTGCACCATCATTTTGATTTTTTCTAAAAACTCTGGTGTAGGTTTTGATAGGGGGGTTATTGATTTTTTGATCTCATCATCCATGACTCTAATTTTTTCCATTTGTTCTGGACTGCACGCTTCTAAGAGAGCTCTCTCAACACCTTCCTTATCTTTAATCCCATCAAAGCTCACTGGCTCTAACATTGTCTTGGTCATTGAACGCTCCATTTTTTAAAATTTGCACACTTTACACTTTATTTGATTAAGATGTGCTCAAGTTTTTGTAATGTCCGAGATTATGGTTCTCTATTTCTCATTTCTTGCACTAAAAATAATCCAAAACCCCAAGAAATGAAAATGCTATCGCTCTATCGCCAGGTAACCAGAAACTAACACAGCTAAACAGATGTTTTTTGTTCTAGCATTAGCGTTTAATTAGCTCCAAAGGAGCACAACCATAATTTTTAGTAAAATAAGCTGGAAGAGACCAAAGTGATCGCCCATAGTGTGTTACAGATACTCTAAAGTTTCTGGCACATACTCTCCGAGATCTCACACATTTCAAAGAATTAACCAGTTTAGAAATACTCACTTTTGATGGATAGTTGATGAGCAAATACACATGAACCGATTCTCCATCAAACTCTACTAACTCACTTCAAAGTCTTCACACACTTTTTTAAAAGACTTCGCCTAGAGAGTCTAACACTTCTTTAATGAAGTTTTGCCTCTACACTTGGTTATAAAGACCAAATGATATGTAAAACAAAGATACAACATCTGCTGTGTCTAATATCACTAAACTTTGGCATAGACCAATAGTATGTATTAAAACTTCAAAAATGCAGATTAACAAGGACTTTAAATACCGTTTGTTCCCTACAAAAGAGCAAAAGACTTTACTCAAACACCATTGTTTTATTCACAACCAAGTCTAAAGTAGGTCTCCAGCCTTAAGAGTTACTCTAGCTCTAGTCATTGAGCAACAAGTCTTCAACAGGCTGACAAGCAAAAAGTACCGATGTATGGGTTGTGTTGTGCTACAATA